>CAZRSM010000393.1:0-3040 GCA_964602755.1 uncultured Planctomycetales bacterium | reverse complement strand
GATGGGGTTCTGGGTGGCGATCACGAAGAACGGATCGGGCAGGTCGTAGGTTTCGGTGCCGGCGGTGACCTGCCGCTCCTGCATGGATTGCAGCAGGGCGGCCTGGGTCTTGGGCGGCGTGCGGTTGATCTCGTCGGCCAGCACGATGTTGGCGAACACCGGGCCGCGGACGAAGCGGAACTGCCGCCGACCGTCGGGCAGCTCGTCGATCACGGTGGTGCCGGTGATGTCGGAGGGCATCAGGTCGGGGGTGAACTGGATGCGCTTGAAGCTCAGCGAGGTGATTTCGGCCAGCGTCGAGACCATCAGCGTCTTTGCCAGTCCGGGTACGCCGACCAGCAGGCAGTGGCCGCGGGTCAGGATGGCGGCCAGCATCTGCTCGATGACGGCCTGCTGGCCGATCACCCGTCGGGCCAACTCCTGGACGATCAGCTCCTTGGACTTGCGGAAGTGTTCGAGCAGGTTGGCGAACGATTCTCTGGCCATGCGTTTCTCGCAGAGCAGCGGCAGCCCCCCGGGGGCGCAATGACAATCGATTTACCGGCAGGCTGCAAGCCCGGAACTGGTCCCGGACAGGCGGCCGACAGGTTACTATAATGCTTGCGAACACTTATGATCGGCAAGTCGCAGGCTGGCCGGGGAGGAGGTCCGCGGCCCGGCCGGCTGTCAAACGAACCAGTCGAGCGAGGTATAAGCGCGAGTGAAAGCTGCGGCGGGTGACATACCTGAATGGGTACCCCTGTTTCCGTTGCCCGAGACGGTTCTGTTCCCGCGCCAGCTCCTGCCGCTGCACATCTTCGAACCCCGCTATCGGACCATGATCCGCGACGTGATGGCTGCCGACCGCTGTATCGCCGTCGCCCTGCTGCGCCCGGGCTACGAGCCGCGCTATTTCACCCACCGGGCGCCGATCCACCGCGTGGTGGGCGTCGGGCGGGTGGTCGCGGTCGAGCAGCTCGGTGACGGCAAGTGCAACATCCTGCTGCGTGGCGAAGCGCGGGCCGTGCGCGTCGCCGAACAGCACGACCGGCCCTACCGGCTGGCCGCCGTCAAGGTGCTGCACTCGTACTGCAACCACTCGGCGGCGGCGCAGGCCCGGCTGCGACGGGCACTGATCGAGCGCATCGAGACGTTCGAGCCGCTGTATCGGCTGATGTGCACGCACTGCCGCGAGATGCTGCAGACTCCGGTGTCGCTGGGGACCCTGGCCGACCTGGTGGCCGGGTGTCTGCCGGGGGCGACCCGCCAACGACAAGCCCTGCTCGAAGAAACCGACGTGGCACGCCGGGCCGTGCTGCTGTGTCGGCTGATTTCACGCCTGGCCGCCCGCCAGGTGGGGGGACACACCGCTCGACCAGCCGGCTGGCAGCTCAACTGACGCAGACAACGGCGCAGCGTGGCGCGCTGATGGCGGCGCGCAGCGTGGACGCTGCCCACTGTGAATGCTGGTGAGCGACGCTGGTCTGCCGGGTTCCATCGTGGTACCCAACTGCTTGTGGAAACTCGAGGCGCGCATGAAACCGCCCGGCGGCTGGCGTGTAGAAAGCGGTTGACGGCCCGGTCGGAGAGGGTGGCTGGTCAGCCGGCGGGTGGTCGGGTAGACTGCCACGCGGCGAGTGTCACACCTACGGGCGAAGCGGACCAGGCGAGCGAGCCAGCGGTGTTTTCCCAACTCAGAACACCACAGGGAGATACGACGATGAACAGTGCAGTCTTGCGCCGAACCGGCTTGGCAGCGTTGGTGGCCGTCACGATGATGGCCGCCACGGCGGTGGCCCAGCAGGAGGTGGCAGCCGGCAATGCGCCGCAGCCGCCGAAGAAGAAGGGCGACAAGTCGGTCCCCAAGCGGTTCCCCGACTTCAAGGAAGTGATCAAGGACATGCAGCCCATCGAGGGGCTGTTCACGCTCTATCGCTACGACCCGTCGGACAGGAACCGTGACACAGAGAAGCTGTTGTGCCGCATCCCCCACAACCTGCTGGATCAGGACCTGCTGTTCGCCACCAGCATCACCTCGGGCGGCCCGCTGACCGGCTACATGTGGACCAGCTACCTCATCCGCTGGGAGATCGTCGGCAAGAACCTGCTGATGATCACGCCCGACACGCGCTACGTGCGCAAGAAAGGCAAGCCCATCACGGACGTCATCGAGCGCACCTACAACGCCCGCTACATCGCCGTGGTGCCGATCGTGACCATGGCCGGCAACGACCCGGTGATCGACCTGGGCAGCCTGCTCAAGTCCAACATTGCCAACGTCTCCTTCCTGGGCGGGGCGGTGCGGTCGAACCTGAGCAAGTGGAACAAGGTCAAGGTCTTCCCGGACAACATCCTGATCGACGTCGACCTGGCGCTGGGCGGCTCGCGCGGCAAGATGGTCGGCGTCGGCTACGCCTTCCGCCGGCTGCCCAAGCTGGGCAGCTACAAGCCGCGCGTGGCCGACGACCGGGTGGGCTACTTCCTCACGCAGCACCTCGACTGGACCCGCAAGCACGAGGCCCGCGACCAGTACGACCGCTACATCAACCGCTGGAAGCTCGAGAAGCGCGATCCGTCGCTCGAGCTCAGCCCGCCGGTTACGCCGATCACCTTCGTGATCGAGAAGACCGTGCCGATCCGCTGGCGGCGCTGGGTGGCCGAGGGCATCCTCGAGTGGAACAAGGCCTTCGAGAAGATCGGCTTCGTCAACGCCATCGTGGTCCAGCAGCAGACCGCGGACAACGAATTCGCCGACAAGGACCCGGAAGACGCGCGTTACAACTTCTTCCGCTGGATCGTTTCGGGGCGCTCGTTCGCGATGGGGCCCAGCCGGGTCGATCCGCGGACGGGGCAGATCCTGGATGCCGACATCATCATGGACGACTCGTTCGTGCGGGCCTACATGTACGACTTCGACCTGCTGGGGCCGACCGAGATGGCCCGGCTCAAGGGGCCGGTGGTGCGGCTGTGGAACGAGCGCTACCCCGAGCTGGCGCGCGAGATCTTCCCGCGTCTGCTGAGCCTGCCGCAGGATTATGAGGAAGACATCTACGCCCAGGCC
>CAZRSM010000392.1:0-8238 GCA_964602755.1 uncultured Planctomycetales bacterium | reverse complement strand
GCTGGTAGTGCCGTAATGTGCCAGCAGGATCGCCAGGTCGGCCAGGTCCACGCGGCCGTCGCCGTCGAGGTCTTCGAGGCAGCCGCCGGCCAGCAGGATCAGATCGACCGCGAGGTATTCGTCGGCGTCGAGGTTGCCGTCATCATTGACCGACGCGGGCACCTGCATCTGCCAGATCAGCGCGCCGCCGTCGTGATTGCCGTATACGCCCACGGCGAGGTAGACCACCTCGGGTAGCTGGCCGAACTCGCCGGCCAGGTCGAGTGTGCCTTCGAGCACGCCGGTGCCGGTGCCGCTGGCGGCGCTGGCCACCCCCTGCGTGTCGTACCAGGCGACATAATCGTTGTCGTTTTCGTCGGCCAGATAGGCGTCCCAGGCGGCGATCGTGCCGGCCTTGGCCCAGTTGGCGCCGCGCGGCGGGCCGGGGACACCGGCGACGTAGATGAAGTGGTCGTAACCCTCTCCCGCGTCTTCGGTGGCCACGTAGAGCACGCTGCCCTCGATGCCGGCCCACAGGTGCATGGAGCCGTTGGCGGCCAGCAGCGTCGCGGCGGAGTCGAGCACGCCGTCCATCTGCCAGGTGCCGGGCTGTCCGCCGACGACCGCAAAGTGCCAGTCGGCCCCGTTGTTGTTGTCCCAGGTGCCCAGGCCGTCGTGGAAGACCATGTCGAGCTGCGTCGCGTCGGTCTGCACGAAGACGCTGGCGGTCCACCGGCCGCTGTTGGGGTCCCACGTCATCGCCGGGTCGGGATCGATCACGGGGTTCCAGTTGTTGAAACCGTAGTGCAGGTAGACCTGCGCCGCGCCGAACAACGGACCGCCGGCGGGCTCGTAGCGGATGGTGGCGGTCTGGCCGGCGACGGCCGGGTCGGGCCCGATGGGGACGCGCTGCCCGCCGCTGCCGCCCTGCCCGACCCACACGTGCTGGATGTCGGTTTTCTGCACGTTGCCGGCGTTGTCGACGGCCTCGACGTAGTAGTCGATGAGCACGTCCTGCTGGCCGGTGATCTGCGCACCGTAGCGCGCTGCGCGGCAGGTCGCATCCAGCACGCCGGGCGGCGGTGCGGGCAGCGCGCTGGGGTCCATGGCGATCGGCTGCCACGGGCCGACCTCGGCGCCGCCGGCGTAGGTTTCGTTCTGGATCGAGTCCGGCGGGTTGACGCCGTCGTGGTCGATCCGCCAGTAGAGCGTGACGCTTTGCAGGCCGCCGGCGTCGTAGGCCAGCGTCCAGACCTCGAAATCGCTCGGCTCCGGCTCGCTGCCCCACTCGTAGCCGCCGGGGTTGTACGGCTCGCGTTGCGGCAGGAAGACCGTGGGCGGGGTGGCGTCGGGCTGGCCGGCGATGACCGCGTCGGCATAAGCGGCGGCCTGGTTGCAGGCGCGGGTCACGTTGCTGTCCCAGATTTCGGTGCCGTCCCAGTACCAGTAGTCGCTGGCCTCGGCGCACAGCAGCCAGTGCCAGGCCCGCTCGGTGTTGCTGCCCGTCCCGAGCCAGACGTTGTTCAGCGACGCGGCCGGTGCGATGGCCTCTGCGGCGAATACGCGGTTCTTGGCGGCGGTGAGCACCGCCCAACTGTTGATGTCCGGGCTCCAGCCGCCGGCGTCGGGGTCGGCCAGCCACTTCTTGAACTCCGGGTCGCCGTTGTCGGCCCCGGCCCAGCTTCCCGGCTCGACGTGGATCACGTCGTCGGCTGCCGGCGGGAAGCGCTCGAGGTAGTCCTCGATGGTGGAGACGTCGTAGTCCGGGTCGCCGCTGACCCAGCTCACCATGTTCTGGAAGTTGCTGTGGTAGTACGACTCCGAGCCGCCGCCGTAGTTGTCGCCGTCGTGGTGCAGCACGACGAACATGGGGTGGGCCGGGTCGGTGTTGTACTCGATGTACTGGTCCATCACCTGGTCGTAGAGGAAGGCGCCGTAGCCGCCGCGGCCGTCTTCGTTGCCCTCGTAGCGGGCGGCCGGGACGGCGACCATGCGGGTGATCGCACCGCTTGCGGGATCGACGTATTGCACGTAGTGCGGCTGGTAGCCGAACGGGGCGCTGACCAGGCTGGGGGCCCAGATGTTGTTGAGCTGGACCCAGGCGCCGCCGGTGGTGGCGGGGTCGGGGTTGATCTGGTCGGCCGGGTTGGGCGCGAACAGGCCCGAGGCGTTGGTGTGGGGATAGCCGGCGCAGGCGCGGTCGAAATGGATGTTGTCCACCAGCACCCAGCTCAGCCCCTCGGCCACCAGCGAGGGGATCATGCGCTCGGCAAAGGCCGTCTCGGGCGGGAAGATGCCGGCCGAGTAGCCGCCGCCGGCCCAGGTCTGCTGATAGACGTGGCGGTGCAGCGCGATCTGCATGCGGCGGTCGAGGTCGTCGAGCAGCGGCATCAGCGGGTGGTGGTAGCCGAAGGCCACCAGGTCGAGCCGGCGGTTGCCGAGCGTGGTGAGGTAGCCGCGGGCGGTGTCGTAACCCCAGTCCCAGTTGTTCCACATGCCGCCGTTGACGCCGGCGGCTTCGAGCGCGCCCAGGTTCTCGATCAGCGAGCCGGTGAAGCTGACCTGCGCGCCGAGGTGCGCCAGGCCCAGGCCGGCCTCGATGGCATCTTTGGGCCAGGTGGTGTACGGGCCGAAGCGCTGGTTGTGGATATCGACCACGCTGTATGAGAACCGCCCGGCGGCGTCGGTCTGCACCGGCGTTTCGTAGGGGTAGTAGATCGGCTGGTGCATGTGCCAGAGGAAGCCGACCTGGATGGGTTCATACGCGCCGGCCGATACGGCCGCTGTCAGCGCGAACACGAGTGTCTTCACGGAGCGCATGGGCCGGCTCCCACGAGTGGACCGCCAAGGACGCCAAGGGACCGCCAGGGGCGCCAAGCGAAACGCCAAGGACGCAGGTTGGGCAATTCCCATCACGATCGCAACGAGGCGCCGCCCGCCGGATGCAACCTCTCACTCCCTCAATCCCTGTTCCCTCAATCCCTCTCCCACCGTCTCTTCACCCCACCCGTCCCCCACTTCCAGGAGGACCTACAGGGGGGGCGCAGCCAGCGAACACGTGCCGCCGGCGGACAGCCGTGCTGCCCGCCAGATGTCGCCCCTTGGCCCCTCAATCCCTGTTCCCTGGATTCCTCGGTCCCTCCGTCCCTCACGGACAGCTATTGCCGTAGACCGCCAGCAGTTGGGCCAGGTCGGCCAGGTCCACGTCGCCGTCGTGATCGAGATCGCCGTCGTCCGGGGTGGCGTTGGCGCTGCCGTAGTGGGCCAGCAGGATCGCGAGATCGCCCAGGTCGATCTGGCCGTTGTCGTCGAGGTCTTCGGGGCACGGATCGTAGGGCGGGTCGTTGTAGCGCAGCACGAGCAGACCCATCTGGGGGATGGTCAGGTAAGCCGACTGGGCGAAACCGTCATACGGGCCGCCGGTGGTCTGCACGCTGCCGCCGTTGCCGAGGCCGTTGCCGTCGTAGTCGCTGGCCTGGCTGTTGAGCAGCTCGTACCAGGTGCCGGGCTCGGGCAGGCCGAGCTGGTAGCCGGAGTAGTCGCTGTTGCTAAAGTTGGCGATGACGACGATTTCGTTGCCCGACAGGTCCCAGCGGTGCCAGGCGACGACGTTGCCCGTCTCGTTGACGTGGAAGATGTCCACGCCGGCGTTGCCGCGCAGGGCGCCGTTGGACTGGCGGACGGCGATGGCGTCCTTGAAGTACTGGAAGATGGGGGCGTTCTGCGTGAGCAGGTCCCAGTTGATCCGGTCGTCGCCGCTGGGGCTGCCGCCGCCGAAGTCGGTGTCTTCGAGCCACTCATCGCCCATGAAGATCAGCGGGATGCCGGGCGAGAACAGGGCGATGCCCTCGCCGAGCTTCATGCGGCCCTTGGCGTAGGTGTCGTCGTGGGGCCAGGTGGGGTCGATGGTCTTGACCAGCCGCTGGCCGCCGCTCTCGGGCCAGACCTCGTCGTGCGATTCGAGGTAGTTGACGACGCAGGTGCCCGAGAGGTAGGCCCCGCTGCCGTCGATGATGTCGGCGATGGCGCTCATCGAGGGGTCGCCGTAGGCACAGTCGATGATGGCCTGACGCAGCGTGTCGGTGAAGTAGTCGTGCCACTGCGTGTCGAAGCCCGCGCCGCCGGCCGAGGTGGGCCGCGTGATCCAGTCGTCGTCGGGCAACTGCTCGGCCATGGTGATCTTGTGCACGGCCCGGTTGTCGATCTCGTCGTTGAAGGCCTGCATCAGCCCCCAGCCGCTGCCCTGGTAGAGGGCCATGTACGAGGTGGCGTCCATGCGGAAACCGTCTACGCGGAACTCTTCGAGCCAGTAGAGCGTGCTGTCGAGGAAGTAGTCCCGCACTTCGGCGCGGTCGAAGTCGGCCTGCGAACCCCAGGGGGTGTCCACGGCCGGGTCGTCGAAGTAGATCTGCGTGCCGTCGTAGTACCACAGGTAGTTGTCGGTCGCCGAAAAGTGGTTCCAGACGATATCGAGAACGACCGCGATGCCGTGGGCGTGCAGCGTGTCGATCATGTACTTGAGATCGTCGGGCGTGCCGTACTTCCATTCGGGAGCCCAGGCGCTGACCGGGTTGTAGCCGGCGGAGAAGTCCCACGGGAACTCGGTGATCGGCATGAGCTCGACCACGTTGATGCCCAGGTCGACGAGATGGTCGACGTGGGCGGCCACGTCGCGGTAGGTGCCGGGGATGGCGCCCGAGGCGACCGGGTCGTTGCGGCCGGAGAACGTGCCGACGTGCAGCTCGTAGACGATCATGTCTTCCGGGGCCGGCGGCGTGAAGTCGCCGCTGGTCCAGGTGTATCGGAAAGCGTCTTCGATGTGCGTGTTGTAGTTGTCGCTGGGGTTGAGCGACTTGGCCCGCGCGTCGGGTTTCCAGTTGTTGCCGTTGAAGACGTACTTGAACTGCTGGCGGTCGTTCGCGCCGGCGACGTAGGTGACGAAGGTGTCGCCGTACCTGGTCATCGGGTTGGCGGTGGTGGACCAGCCGTTGAACTGCCCGGCGACGGCGGCGCTGCTGGCGCCGGGCGCCCAGACCTTGAAGACGACGCCGCCGGGGCTGACCCGCGTGGCGCCGATCGGGGCGTGGCTGAGCGTGTTGAAATCGACCACGAAGCCGCCGTCGGTGGGCGGGGCGTCGGACATGCCGCTGACGCTGTAGTAGTCGGTGTCGGTGCCGTCGGTGAGCTCGATGTAGTAGCTCAGGCTGCTGGCCGCGGTGGCCGGCACGTCGGCGGCCCAGACGGCATACGGGCCGCGGTCCTCGACCCAGTAGGCGTCGTAGTAGTGGACCGTGCCGTCATCGACGACGACCCGCGCGCCGGAGAGGTCGAACTGATACGCCTGGAAGCGCACCTGAAACGCCTCGCCGTTCATCGGGCAGATCGGCCGGCAGTCGAGCCACTGGACGTGCGAGATGCCGTCCCATTCCACGTTGTTGTCGTTGGTTGCGGGCGTCAGCAGCAGCAACACCAGGGCTGCGATGGTCATCGAGTCGTCCTCCGCGCGGGCCGGTCCGCGGGTCAGCTGATCCGGTCTGGTGAACTTCGTGATTCAGCGGGTCGGGGCCGCCCGTGCGGGGCGACCCCGACCGCGATTCAGGCAAACGAGTCGTCGCTCCGGTGTGGTCGTTACGCTTACGGCCCCACCGAGAGGGTGATGTAGGCCGGTCCCGGGTTGGCCGAGATGTCGAGCACGACCGTGTCGCCGTTGAAGGCCATCATGTTGCCCCAGCCGGCCAGTCCCGGCAGGGCCTGGTTGGAACCGTAGGCCGCCCGGCCGCACGGTCCGCCGATGCCTTCGTCGCTTTGGGCGTTGTTCGTGATGTAGGCGAAGAAGTAGAAGTCCTGCGCCTGCGTCAGTCCGAGCAAGGCCCGCGGGATGGCGATCTCGATGCCGCTGGTGGCCGTGGCGGGATCGTCCCCACTGTCGGCGGGGGTGGGAAAGTTGGGGTCCCAGGCGCCCACGCCGTCTGCGTTGCTGTTGTCGATGGCGATCTCGGCGCCGCTGTCGCCGGTCAGCAGGCCGTTGCCGGTACCGGCCGCCCCGATGCCGAGCACCGTGACCTCACCGGTGTTGAGGTTGGTCAGGTCGCAGGCGTAGACCAGCTGCGTATCGCTCTGGCCGGGGAACTTGCCGACCGAGATGGTCAGGGCGTAGTCGGGGGCGAACACGGCCGTGGGGTCGATCGCGGCGCCCTGGAAGTAACGCAGGATGCGGGGGTAGTGGCCCACGCAAGGCACGTTGGGGTCGGGGGCCGTATCGAGCGGGTGGCTGCCGGAGATGAAATCGGTGTCGAAGAAGATCGACAGGGCATTGTTGTCGGCCAGGTTGCCGGGGATGCCCACGTAGATGTTGTCGCCGTCGTAGGTGTAGAAGAGCTGGTCGAGCTCGTTGTAGTTGTCGCCGAAGCCGGTGTTGGTGTCCTGGATATCGAAGGAAGCGCCCCAGTGTCCGGTGTCGATTTGCAGGCCGTCGATGGTGGGCTGGGCCAGCGCCGCGGCCGACATCGCGCCGATCAGTAATATGCCAGTCAGTTTTCTCATCGTGATGACCCTCCGAAGGTCGTATGCGCCTTGTTGATGGCGGTTGGTTTTCATCGTTTCCACAATCCCGCGTTGGCTAGTTGCAGTCGTCGCCGTACTGGCTGAGCATGATCGCGAGGTCGCTCAGGTCCACGTCGCCGTCGCCGTCGAGGTCGCCGTCGTCGTGCGTGGCGCCGCCGGTGGTGCCGTAGTTGGCCAGCAGAACGGCGAGGTCGGCGAGGTCCACGACGCAGTCGCTGGTGCCGTCGATGTCGGCGGTGCAGTAGCTTCCGCTGTTGCCGGGGTTCGGGCAGCCCTGCGACTCGGCGATCGTGTAGCAGACGAACTGATCGCCGGAAAGATCGACGAACGAGAACGGCGGGAAGCCGGGGTTGTCGAGCGTGGTGGCGGCATCGTCGGTGGGCAGGAACTGGTTGCTGATCCAGCCGGTCGTCCCGCTGACCATCGCCACCATGCAGATCTCGTCGCCGACGTTGACGCCCAGCAGGCTGAGCGGGATGGCGAACTCGAAGCCGGTGGTAGCGGTGGCGGGGTCGGTCGTCCAGAGGCCGTTTCCTCCGTCCACGCCGGCGGTGTTCGAGTTGTCGGCCGCGCCGAGGATGCCGAGGTTGGAGGTCTGGAGGAAGCTTCCGAGCGTTCCGGGCGTGCCGGACGCGGTGGCGTCACCGGACGTAATCATGCCGGCGACCTCGTTGACGTGGCCGAGCGGGTCGGGCCCGAAGAAGTCGGCCAGCGTGACCCAGTCCACGAGGTAGTACGTGCGCGTCTGCGAGCCGAGCGGCGAGCCGCCGGTGATGCCCAGCGCGAAGTTGGGGGCGAACCCGCTGTCGAACTCGAGGTTGTTCAGGCCGGGGTCGCCGCCCAGATCGCCGGCGAGGAACCGCGGCAGACCGGGGACGGGCTCTCCGAAGTCCTGCGTGAGCAGGGGGTTGGCGCCGGTGAGGCCGTGGTCCACGTCGATGAAGATCGTGAGCGCGTTTCCGTTGTTCTGGAGGTTTCCGGTGATGCCGATGTAGAGGTAGGTTCCGTCGTTGGCGACGTAGAGCTGGTCGAGCTCGCTGCCGTCGCCCCACTGGTCGCCGCTGACGTCATCGCCGAACTGGGTCTGGAAACGCTGGGTCGCGAGCAGCGCCCCCGAGCCGAACTCTCCGGGGATGCCCTGCCCGTCGATGACCGGGCCGGCTGTCGCGACGGCCGCCACGGCCACGATGAGCGCAGCGCATCCCGATCGCTGAAGTAATCTCCGTGTCATTGGTTTCTTTCCTCCGTTTGTAAAAAAGGGGATTTGTGCTTCTCCCTGCCACCTCGGCGGCCCGGAAACGCCCGTCCGGGACCGCACCACCGCCGAATCGGATTCGGCGTTGAACGGTTTCCATCATTATAGCGGTCGGCTCCAGCAAGATGATAACGCTTTTGGTTCCGGGTTGGCGAGAATCGGCGGGAACTGGCGGGAAAACGGTGTACCGGGCGGGCCCCGGCACACGGGGCAGGCACGCGCACGCCGAAAGCCGGACGGAGCCCGGCCCACGGCTGTTGCGGCGTCGATCGGCAGGCGGCGGCAGGCGCCGGGGGGCGTTATGGCAGCGGTTGGGTACCGCAGGAAGGGGTCACCCGGCGCCGAAGCGGGCCCGGCGGCTGCGCAGTTCCTTTGAGAGCCACATGCGGTGGAAGCGCTGCACGCACCGCGCCAGGCGCTGGAGCAGACTGCGGCCTTCG
>CAZRSM010000391.1:0-1504 GCA_964602755.1 uncultured Planctomycetales bacterium | reverse complement strand
GACCCGGTGGGCAGCCCCAGGCGGTTGGCGGTTTCGAGCACCACCGAGCCGAAGCCCCCGGCCACCGAGTGGTCTTCGACCGTGATCACCGGGCCGCCGCGGGTCAGGGCCGTGGTGAGCATGTCCTCATCCAGCGGCTTGGCGAAGCGCGCGTTGACCACCGAGACGAAGATGTCTTCGCCGGCCAGCCGGTCGGCGGCCTCGAGGGCGTACTGCACTTCGCTGCCGTAGGCGATGATGGTGGCGTCCGGGCCTTCGAGCATGACGCGCGACTTGCCCAGCTCGAACGGCGGGGCGTCGCCGAAGGGATCGGGCACGCCGTCGCGCGGGTAGCGCAGGGCGGCGGGCACGTCGAGGCTCAGGGCCAGTCGCAGGGCCTGGCGCAGCTCCGGTTCGTCGGCCGGCGCCATCAGCACCATGTTCTGGAAGATGCGCAGGTAGGCGATGTCGAGATAGCCGTGGTGCACGGCGCCGTCGCCGCCCACCAGGCCGGCCCGGTCGATGCAGAAGACCACCGGCAACTGCTGGAGCACGACCTCCTGGAAGACCTGGTCGAAGGCCCGCTGGAGGAAAGTGGAATAGATGCACGCCAGCGGCCGCAGCCCCGCGCTGGCCATGCCGGCGGCCACGTCCACGGTGCAGCTCTCGGCGATGCCGCAGTCGATGACGCGCTCGGGCAGGTGGTGGCGCACCTTGGCCAGGCCGGTACCGTCGGGCATGGCGGCGGTCAGGGCGTAGACGCGCGGGTCTTCGCCGGCCAGTTCGAGCACCGCGTCGGCAAACGCACTGGTCCAGCTCTTGCGCGGTCCCTTGATCACCTCGACGCTGTCGCCGTTGATGCGCAGCTTGCCGGGGCTGTGGAAGGCGCAGGGATCCTTCGAGGCCCAGTCGCAGCCGCGCCCCTTTTCGGTATGCACGTGCAGCAGCACCGGGTGGTGCACGTCGCGCAGCATCTCGAAGGTCTCGATCAGATGCGCGATGTCGTGCCCGTCGACCGGGCCGACGTAGATCAACCCGAGCTGGTCGAAGATCTGGTGCGGCGACATCGAGGCCTTGAAGCGGTCCTTGAGATCGTCGAGCGCGCCGTAGACACTCTTGCCCACCAGCGGCACCCTGGGCAAATGCTGCTTGATCCGCTGCTTGGTTTCTTCGTACAGGCTGCTGATGCGGAAGCGCGCCAGGTGGGCCGCCAGGCCGCCCTGGGTCCTGGCGATGCCCATCGAGTTGTCGTTGAGCACCACCAGGAACTGGCGCTTGAGGGTGCCGGCCTGGTTGAGCCCCTCGAATGCTACGCCGTTGACGATGCTGGCATCCCCGATCAGGGCCACCACCCGGCTGTCGCGCCCCAGCACGCTGTCGGCCCGGGCCATGCCGACCGCGGTGGCGATCGACGTGCCGGCGTGGCCGACGTCGAACAGGTCGTACTCGCTCTCGCGCCGCGCGGGGAAGCCGCTCAGGCCGCCGGCCTGGCGCAGCGTGTCGAAACGCGCGTTGCGCCCGGTGA
>CAZRSM010000390.1:0-2493 GCA_964602755.1 uncultured Planctomycetales bacterium | reverse complement strand
CAGGCCGCGCTGCGGCTGGTGTCGGCCGAGCTGTGCATCGACACGACTCTGGCCACGCGGCAGACCTACGTCGAGTTGGCCGCCGAGATCGGCGCGCGTCACGGCCCTGTCCGTTCGCTGCGGTTCGAGCGGCCCAGCCCGGCCGACCATCGCCTCATCCGTCGACTGCCCGAGTGGCGCCAGCGGCTCGACGAACGCGAGAACATGGTCCGCACGCAGCTCGAGTACCGCGGCATTCGGTCCGCGCCGGTGCTGGCGGCCATGCGGCTGTTGCCGCGCGAGATGTTCCTGTCCGGGTCGCTCGCCGGCGAGGCCTACCGCGACGCCGCCCTGCCGGTCGATTGCGGCCAGACCATCTCGCAGCCCTACATCGTGGCCCGCATGACCGAGCTGCTCGACCTGAGCCCCGACGACCGGGTGCTCGAGATCGGCACCGGCACGGGCTATCAGACCGCTATCCTGGCCATACTGTCCGACCACGTTTACACCATCGAACGCCGTCCCGAACTGCTGGCCGGCGCCCGCCAGCGGCTCGCGGCCCTGGGCCTGACCAACGTGACCTGCCATTGCGGCGACGGCTCGGCGGGCTGGGCCGAATACGCGCCGTTCGACGCCATCATCGCCACCGCCGGCGCCCCGCAGGTGCCGCAGCCGCTCAAGGGGCAACTGGCCGACGGCGGCCGGCTGGTGATCCCCATCGGTCCGTTGCACAGCCAGATGCTGACGCTGGTTCGCCGACACCGCGGGGTGTTCGAATACGACGACGTGCTGCCGTGCCGTTTCGTCAAGCTCGTCGGCCGCGAGGGGTGGGACGAGGGCAGTGGCGAATAGCTGACAGCGAACCGCGAACAGCGAACGAGTCGCCCTGCGCGGGTCAACTTCCGGCTCGCGGCTCGTTGATCGCGGCCAGAGGCTGCGGATTCTTCACGCCCGGCTGCGCTGGTGCATCACCATCAGCAGGTCGCGCTGCTCGACGATGCCGACCACGTGACGATCGTCGAGCGAGTCCACCACCGCCAGCGAACCCACGTCGGACCGGTTGAAGATGTCGAACAGCTCGCCCAGCGGCGTCTCCGGCGTGGCCAGCGGCGTATTCTGGCGCGCCAGGTCATGCGCGGTCACCAGATCGCGCACGGCCGGATCGTACATCATCTCACGCAGGTCGGAGAAATGGATCATGCCCACGTAGCGCTCGTCCTCGTCGACCACCGGGAAGTGATTGAACCGGCTGTTCTCGACGAAATGCAGTACCTCGTCGAAGCGTGCCGCCGCCGGCAGCACCTTGACGTTCAGACGCATGATGTGCTTGACCCGCAGGTCGTTGACGGTCTTGCGGCGCGTGCGCGAAAGTCCCATGGTGCGCAGCAGGGCCCCCCATGTGCGGCGCAGCACTGAATCCCCTCCGCCGCGGCGGGCGTGCGGGCGGCGCAGCAGCGTCACGGCCTTGACCTCGCCGCTGCGCAGGGCGACGAACTTGAGCGCCACCGGGCCGACCAGCTCGAAGATCACCACCGAGCCGAGGATGATGGTCTTGAAGTTCGCGGCCGCCTCTGCCGGCACGAAGCCCTCGGCGACGGTGTGTCCCCACGCGCCGTGCAGGAAGTCGGCCAGCCCGATGGCCACGCCGGCCTGGCAGAGCATCCCCAGTCCCACGTGCCCGGGCAGTTCGCCGCGCGGCGCGGCCCAGCGGGCACCCAGCCAGCCGCCGGCCGTCTTGCCGACCACCCGCAGCGACGTGTAAGCCAGTCCCACCGGCCCGATGTGCCGCAGATCCTCGATGTGCAGTTCGTACCCGGCCAGCACGAAGAAGATGGCGAAGATGGGAGCCGAAAACGACCGCAGGGCCTTCTGGAACGGCTCGGTGTCGACGGTGATGTTGGCGAAGGTGGCCCCGCAGAACAGACACGTCAGCAGGAAGTTGTACGACAGGTGCAACTGGTCGCTGAGCAGATCGCGAAACGCTCCCAGCCCCAGGATCACGCCCAGGAAGATCAGCGAGAAGTCCGCCAGCGTGATCTTGCTGTGCAGCACGCTGAGGACGAAGCCCAACAGCACGCCGGCTGCCATGCTGCCGATGCTGTTGAGCACCAGATCGAGCCACAGCAGGCGTTCCCCGCCGGCGCCTCCGGTGATGATCCCGGCCGACGAAAGCACCAGGAACGCCACGTGAAACAGCACGATGCACACCGTGTTGTTGATGGCGGTCAGCGTGAGAATCGTGTCGCTGACGGTGCCCTTGGCACCGTATTCGCGCAGCACCAGCAACGTGGCGGCCGGCGCGGTGGCCACCGCCGCGATGGCCAGCAGCACGCCGAAGGCGGCGCTCTGGGCCGCCGGCTGGCCGGAGCGCCACTGGTAGACCAGCCAGCAGCCCAGGCCGACGACCAGCATGGTCAGCGCGATCTTGGTCAGGCTCAGGCGCAACACGCGGCGTCCCACGGCGCGCATGTGGCTGACCTCGAACACGCTGCCGATGGTGAACATGATCAGGCC
>CAZRSM010000389.1:0-2209 GCA_964602755.1 uncultured Planctomycetales bacterium | reverse complement strand
ATCGACAGGATGCCCACCCCGATGCGGTTCAGTGCCGCAAAGAAGAGCGTGTCCGCAACGGCGATGCCGATCACCCCGCTGCCGATCAGCCGCCACAGCGACTCCGCCGACCAGCCCGTGCCGGGCCAGCGACATTCCTCGCCCAGCCAGCCCGGCACGAGCGGCCCCAGCAACACGGTCACCACGAACAACGCCGCCGCCACGACGCACTTGAACAGGTTCAGCGGCAACGGCCGGATCTGCCGGCCGCTGTGCCTGAACAGCACCAGCGCGAACGCCCACGTAATGGCCGTTGCCAGGGCGAACGCCTGCCCGATCAGCTCCTTGCTCATGACGCCGAACTATAGCCCCAACCGCCGCTTGCGGACACCGCACCGCGCCCGCAGCGGCCAACCACACGCCTGGCGGCAAGCCCGCCCGCGGCACCTTCTGCGCCCGTCTCGGCCAAGCGGCCATCCATGCCGGCTCCTCCCGGCAACCCGAAGCGGCCGCGGCAGGCCGCCAATCCGAGGCCTGACCGCGTGACGTTGTGATGGCAGCTTTCGGGCTCCGGGCGCCATCGGCAGCAGAGCGTTCCCAACCAGCATCGAGGCCCGTGGCCATTGGCCGGCGGCAGCGGGATAAACGTAACGCAACATAAGATATGTTATCGGACGTACAGTGTTGCGGACTGATTTGTCCCCCATCGTCCGACCGTGGGTGCTTGGCCGCTACTGTGCTCGGGCACGTGTCCCCGGCGCTCTTGTCCGGCAGCATCCGCCGCCTGGGCGGGTCCTCGGGGCCGGCCAAACGCAGCGCTTCAGCAGCCGGCCGCCTGCCCGCTTTCGGCATGGGGCACGGCGCCAGTCGCGGCGCGCCGACGCGCCGGCCGGTTGCCTGGGCGAATCGAGGGCGACTGGCCGCCAGCGAAAAAGGGGCGGTAAGCGGGACTCTGAGCGGGAAGCGCTCCAGAAGCCGAGCAGCCTGGCGGGCGCGACCGGACGAAACCGCCTAGCAGATTCGCCTGTGCGATAGCATGTCGCTTTCGGCGCGCTGCGCAGACCGGATGCTGCAGGTCGGCGTCAGGCAGTCTGAGCCGCGCCATGCCGTCGAGCCGGCCCGTCGCACCCGCCGCGGTGTGGCCTCTGCCCGGGCGCCTTGTCAAGCGGCGCGGAAACGCTAAGATGGCGGCGCGGCGGTCGAACGAGCCGCCGCGGGCGCCTCGCTAGCTCAACTGGCAGAGCAGCGGACTCTTAATCCGCGGGTTCGGGGTTCGAGTCCCTGGCGAGGCATTGGCTGCGGACGCCGGCACAGCCGCGTCCGTTTTTCTTTGCGCCGCCACGCAGGCGGACGCGGGTGCCGCCGGCACTCGACGCCCGGGCGCCGTCCGAGCGACCGCTTCTGGAAGCCTGTTCGCATCCCGGCGACGACCGGCGCTGCGGAACGATTGTAACACGCTCAAGCAGCGCTGGCGGCAGGCGCCGCTGGCCGCATAATGCCAACCGGCTGGGCCCCTCTTGGAGAACGGCGCCATGGCGGCGTTGCGCGTACTGGCACTCGAACCCTACTTCGGCGGCAGCCACCGCTCGTTTCTCGAAGGCTGGCAGCAGGTGAGCCGACACGAGTGGAGCGTGCTGGGACTGCCGGCGCACAAGTGGAAATGGCGCATGCGCCACGGGGCGCTGACGTTGTCCAGGCAGGTGGCCGGGCTGGCCAGCGGCCGGCAGCGCTGGGATGTCGTCTTCTGCTCGGACATGCTGGATCTGGCGGCCTTTTGCGGCCTGATGCCGCGGGTGCTGGCCCCCCTGCCGCGGGTGGTCTATTTCCACGAGAACCAGCTCACCTATCCGGTCAGGCACGAAAGCGAGCGCGACTACCACTTCGGCTATACCAACATGACGACGGCGTTGGCCGCCGACGAAGTGTGGTTCAACTCGGCGTTCAATCGCGATTCGTTTCTGACGGCTTTGCCGCGATTCCTGCGGCGGATGCCGGATTATCAGCACGCCGAGGCGGCCGAGCAGATCCGTGCCTGCAGCCGGGTGATGCCGCCGGGCGTGAGGCCGATCGACCCCCCTGCCGCCCGCAGGCCTGGCCCCCTGCACATTGTGTGGGCGGCCCGCTGGGAACACGACAAGAACCCCGAACGTTTCTTCGAGGCGTTGCGCCGGTTGCGTGACGCTGGCACACGCTTTCGGCTCAGCGTTATCGGCGAGCAGTTCCGTGACGT
>CAZRSM010000388.1:0-3912 GCA_964602755.1 uncultured Planctomycetales bacterium | reverse complement strand
ATTTTCACGTTGTTCATCGGCCGCGGACCGCCGGGCTGTTTGAGCAGGTTGTTGCGGAACCAGATCAGCCGGTCGTAGTGGGTTTGGCCGTCGTTCCAGTTGTTTTGCGACACATCGCAGAAATCGAAGACATCCGGATGTGAGTAAGTGCGGGCGTGGGTCGGGTCGGTGAGGTTCCACGGGTCCCACATTTCAGTGGTGCAAGCCCGCAGGCCACGACGCCGGGCCTCTTCGTGAATGAACCGCCCCCAGTACAGCGCCCACTCCTCAGGCGCCCGCGTCTCGTTGTCCATGCAGTAAAGCACGTTGGGGTACTTGAGCGTGACGTCGAGGACCTTGCGCACAAAGGCCTGCTGGTACTGCAGCACCAGCCGGTCGTTGTTCAGCGCCGGGACGCTGAAGAAAAACGGCTGGGGCTTGTGGGCTGGATGGAAATTCCACTCGCGCTGCAGGCGGGTGTTCTCGAAGGTGTAGTTGACGTTATTGGCCGGGTTCCAGGGGCTTTTGGCCCAGTTGTCGCGGTAGAAATCGAAGGTGGCCCAGACTTCGATCTGGACGATGATCCCGCGCTTTTGGCATTCGCGGCAGCAGTCTTCGAGGCGGCGGAAGAACTCCGGATTGGGGCGGCGCAGGTCGTATTTGTCGCCGACTTTCTCGAAGGGCGGCACATTGCCTTCGTCGCGCCACGACAGCGTGCCGCGGATGTAGTTGCCGCCGCATCGCACGAGCTTGTCGAGATTGTCGCGCATCAGCTCGGGGTCGTTGAAGAGGTTGTCCTCGTCCGAGCCGCCCAGCAGCAGGACCTTCTTGCCGCCGTATTGCCAGTACCACGGATTGTCCGGTGCTGGCACGATCCGCTGCTGGGCCTCGGCCGGGACGGCCGAAAGCAGGGCTATGGCTCCAATGGCCATGCAGGCCGCCGCGGCGTGCAGCAGACTCGGCATTGCGCATCATCTCCTTTTATAGACGGTATTGCAGACGGTCCCGGCAGCGAC
Organism: uncultured Planctomycetales bacterium; assembly: GCA_964602755.1. Taxonomy (GTDB): domain Bacteria; phylum Planctomycetota; class Phycisphaerae; order UBA1845; family Fen-1342; genus JALSRY01. The sequence continues at coordinate 2,917 of CAZRSM010000388.1, read as the reverse complement.
TTCACTGGCCGCAGGGCGTCCCCCACTGCCATCCGTTATCGAAGTGAACGCGCGGGCGTGGGAAAAGTGCGGCGCGGGCGAAGGAACGCCGCAGCGCGGCGGCGAAAGGCGTGGCGCACAGCCCGGGCCGATCCGGCCGCAGGGACGGCCGAACGGATCAAAAGATGTATCCGCAGGAGGCCTTTGAGATGACCGTCTACGCTGCGTCGTACGACCTGGAAAACGAGGAGCTTTGCGTGGCGGCGGCCGAGAAAATCACGGCCATTCATCGCAAATACGAAATGCCCGCGACGTTTTTCTGCGTCGGCCGCGTGGTCGAAAAACGCGGCGAAGAGCTGCGGCGCATCTTCGGCGACGACCCGCTGTTCGACATTCAATCGCATACCTACGCACATCGGATGCTGCGCGACCACGTGGTCCATGGGCCGGCAATTCCGCTGGAGGAAATGTGGGTGGAGATCGGCCGGGCGGCAGACGTCATCGCCGATGTCTTTGGCCGCCGGCCCGTCGGCACGCGCTCGGGCTGCGGCTTCAAAGACGGCATGAAGGGCGAGCCGGAGCGGCTGAAAATCATCGTCGAGTGCGGGATGAAATACATCAGCACCCACCTGCGCGGGCCGTACGAGACAATACCAGCGCCGCTGACACAGCCATATACATACGCCGACGACGGCTTTCCGGAGCTGTGGGAGCTGCCGGCCCACGGCTGGCACGACAACGTCCTCAAGGGCTTCGGCGGCCATCCGACAATGTTCCCGCCCATCTATCCCTTCGCCGGTCGGCTGGAGCCGGTCAAGAATGCGCAGGAAGACTTCGAGGCGGCCAAGCCGTGGATTGACTATGCGGTCGAGCAGGGCATGACATTCGTTGGCCTCTGCTATCACCCCTGGTCGCTGTACCGACTGGACCCGGAATGCAAGACCGTGGACCTGTTGCTGGCCTACTTGAAATCGCGCGGCATCGAGGTCGTGACATACACGCAGCTTTACGAGCGGCTGGCAGGCCAGACGGCGGGATAGGGCCGCCGGCCCGCGGCTGAGCGATCGCCGTCCCGGAGGAGCGAGGCACGGATCGGGGATGGAGTATTGCGCTATCGGACCGTTCGGCGCAGGATGAGGTGGCCCACGTACAGCCACGGATGGCGGGCCATCACCACGATACGGTCGCCAGGTCGCAGGCGCACCCGCTTGGGCGCGACGCCATAGCCATACCACACCGCCCAGCCGCCCCCGCTGTGGCTGAAAACCGGCTTGAAGCGCGCCGGCCTCAAAAGCATCGTCTTGTCTGCCGCCCTGATCTCATAGTGGCCGATGCGGTCCGTCGGCGCCCCCTCGCCCGTCCGCACCCACGCCAGGATTTCGTAGTCGGCGGCCGGCGCGTCGGGCGGGACGACGAACTCGATGGCATCGCCGACGTCCCGCAGCTCAGCCAGTGGGCGCGGCACCTTTTCGCCGACAGGCGGAAGGGACCGCACGCCGGCGTCAGCGGCGACGGTGGCCTCAGCCGCCGGCAGCACCAAATCCACCACCGGCCGGCTGCGGGCCTCGGCCGGGCCGGGCACTGCAAAGCCCGCCGGCACTCGCTGGCCAGCACTCAGCCACGCGATGATGCGAACGAGCATCTCCCGCGCGACCGGCTCGGCCTGCTGGCCCGGCCCGACGCTGCGGCCCAGCGGCATCTGGCAGCACAAGAAAGCACCCCGGCCGCACCGCACCTCGACCATCGGCGCCCACACGGTGCCCAGCCCGCCGCCGCTTCGCACAATCGCTCGCACGCCGGGGCGGTCGCGCGGCAGCAAAAACGCACGCTCGCTGACGGCCATATCCGGCCGCCACCAGCGCAGGTCGAAATCATCGAGGCCGGCGAGGACCGGATGCGCCGCCGCAGCGAAAGCGATGCTGGCGCGGTAGGCGGGGTCCATGGCCAGCGGCTCGGGCAGCCACGAGAGCGGCGAGCGCTGCGCCACGATCGCGGCACGTCCGCCGGCGGCACAAAAGCCCTCGAGCACCCGGCACGCGCGGGCGAGCCGGTCGGCCGGCGCGTCCGGCGCGATCAGAAGCCCGCGGCGGCCGGCGAGAGCCGCAGGCCCAAGATCGGATAGCGTCTCCAGGCCCCGCGTACGCAAATCCCCGCCGGGACCAGCTATCGCCGGCGCTATCGTCCCGGCCGGATCGAAAACCGCGACTTCGGCCGGCGCCTTGCTTCGCCGCGCCTTTTCTTCGCCGGTGGCGCTCAAGCCAGCGGCGCCGCCAGCCCCGGCCACGGGCGGGTAGACCCGCAGGGGCCAAACGAGCCGATACCGCAGCCGACCGCCGGCCATGAGGCGCATGTCGAGAAGCAGATTGCGCCGGCCCGACGTCAGCGGCGCTCGAAATGCAATGGTCCGCAGGACCGGCACGTTGGGCCTCAGCGTCACCGCCGCCTGCCCGCTGGCCAGCGCCTCGGCCGCGGGCCGGAAGTCATCGCCCGCCGGCAGCAGGCGCCAGCGCAGCTCACCGTCGAGCACCTGGAGAGTGCTGTTGACCAGCCACGCGCCTAACTCAGCTCGCTCGCCGCCGCGCAGGTGCTGGCAGTAGCTGTCCATAATGATGCACACGGGCGGGTCGGTGCCCAGGCGCGGGGCGTCCCATGCCGAGTAGCCGTCAACGCCCGTGAGCTTGTAGCCCTCGATCATCTGCCGCACGGCCTCGGCGTAGCCCATGAGCCACAGCCGCCCGCGCATCGCTGCCGGCCCCATGATGCTCGTCAACCCTCGCGGCGGATTGGCCGTCAGCTCATACGCGAACTCGCCGACGATCAGCGGCTTGCCGCGGTCATCGAGCGGCCGGCGCGTGCGGGCGGGGAACTCGGGGTCGGACGAAATCCAGCGCGGGTAGTGGACGTTGCAAATCGGCGCCAGGCCCACCAGGTCGCCATC
>CAZRSM010000387.1:0-2538 GCA_964602755.1 uncultured Planctomycetales bacterium | reverse complement strand
GTGGTCAGCGAATCGACCCAGACGTCGATGACTTTCTCGCGCAGGTCGGGGTCGGAGATCTGTTCAACCTCGGGGAAGATGGCTTTGATGTCGTCGCGCATTGTCCTGGTTCCTTAACGGGCTGTCTTGGCCGCCGTTGTCGCTACGCAGGCGGCATTATCGACACGGGCGCTCGCAGGGCAAGGGGGCGGCGGCCCCCTCGGGGGTCGGGTTTTGCAGGATTGTGTTTGCCAACGCCCCCCGGGGCGCCTATACTCCCGGCAAGTAACGATCTTCTTTGATCTTTCCACCGCCGTGGGTTTTCCCGCTCCGGCAGGTCTTCCCCGAATCCTGGGCTGGTCAATGAGGCTCGAATGGCTGCCTGGCAGTCGACCGGTCGAGCGTTCGGCCGGGGTGGCAGAGGACCAGGCGAATCCGCGGCCGGCAGGCCGCAAAACTCGAAAGAGCCCGCAATACAGGTCTTGCTCAATCCCGACATCGTCGACTCGGCGCCTCGTTGCCCGCAACAGTTTCCGCCCCGCAGCCTGGTTCGCTTCGCGAGCTGTAACCTGCTGGCCGGTAGCACCTGCGGCTGTCCGGGAGCCGACCGCTCGACCGCAGCCGGCATCGCGCAGCCACCTCTCCCGCGGGCAACCGGAGAACCATCATGGGTAGGAAACTCTACGTAGGCAACCTCGGTTACGACGTCAGCAGCGCCGACCTCCAGGAGCTGTTCGCGGCCCACGGAACCGTCGACAGCGCCGCCGTCATCGCCGATCGCAACACCGGCCAGAGCAAGGGGTTCGGTTTCGTCGAGATGAGCACCAGCGCCGAGGCCGAAGCGGCCATCAGCGCCCTCGACGGCCAGGACTTCGGCGGGCGCACGCTGAAGGTCAACGAGGCCAAGCCGCGCAACGACGCCGGCCGTCGGCCGCGCCGCTGGTAGGCGGCCTGGGCCGGTTTCGGCCGAGGGCGGTCACGGGCCGGTGCCGGCCGGCGGGCAGCCGTGCGCTGCCCGCCGGCCGCACGGCGCGTACGAGATAAATGAGCGTTCGTCCCGGCAACGGTGTCGGGCCAACGGCCGAACGCGTCACTTCAGCGAAAAGAGCATCATCATGGAACTTCCTCGTCGCGCACGGGGGGACGAACTGCTCAAGCCGGGGCAGCTACTGGCCCTGCGTCGGAGGCTGCGCAGCTTGACGCACCGCAACGACCTCGCCACCGTCATCGCCTACGCTTTCGACCGCCGCACCCGCATGTTGCCCTTCGTCTACGCCGACACGCACATGGCGCCGGCCGGCGTGCGGGCCATCGGGGCGGCTCTGGTCGATTGCGGTCTGCCGCGCACGCGCATCGTGCTCGGCCAATGGAATCCCAATTTCAAGCCATCGCACATGCGGCTCGACGGACGTGTGCCCGACATCTTCATGGTCTCGAGCATGCAGATCCACACTGCGCAGTGCAAAGCCCTGATCCGCGACGCCTGCCGCATCGACCCGGGCCATCGTCCGCTGATCGTGGTCGGGGGTCCCAAGGCCATCTACGAGCCGTGGGACGTCTTCAGCAACGATCCGCTCGATCCCTGGGGCGCCGACGTGGCCGTCACCGGCGAGGAATACGTGCTGCTGAGCCTGCTCGAGGTGCTGCTGTCCATCAGAGCACGCCATGAATCGCTGCGCTCCACCTTCCTGCGCGCCCGCAACAGCGGCCTGCTCAACGACATCCCCGGCCTGGTCTATGCCACCGGCGAGACCGACGGCGTGGCCGAGGAGCTGGTCGACACAGGTGTGCAGCGCCTGCTGGGCGACCTCGACGAGTTGCCGTCGCCGGTGCTGGGTTATCGCTTGCTGGAACCGCCCAGCAAACGCACGACGCTGGCGCCGCAGGCCATCAGTCCCGAACGGGTCCGCAAATACACGACGATCGCGTCGCTGGTGCTCACCGCCGGCTGCAAGTTCGCCTGTCCGTATTGCCCCATACCGGCGTACAACCAGCGGCAGCACCGCACCAAGAGCGGGCAGCGCATCGCCGGGGAGATGGCCCAACTGGGCCGCGAGTTCGGGCTGCGCTACTTCTTTGGGGCCGACGACAACTTCTTCAACGATGAGCAGCGCACGGTCGAGATTCTGGAAACCCTGGCCCGGGCCGAGATCGACGGCCGGCCCATCCGCAGACGCGTCCGCTGGGGCACCGAGGTCACCGTGCACGATGCGCTGCGGCTCAAGGACCATCTGCCGCTGGCCCGCCGGGCCGGCATCCGGGCCTTGTGGATCGGCGTCGAGGACATGACCGCCACGCTGGTCAAGAAGGGCCAGAGCGTCGACAAGACCACCGAGGTCTTTCGCCTGCTGCGCCACCACGGCATCTGCCCCATGCCCATGATGATGCACCACGACTCGCAGCCGCTGATCTCGCGCGGCGAAAAACCCTATGGCCTGCTGAACCAGGTGCGGCTGCTGCGCAAGGCCGGGGCGGTCAGCCTGCAGGTGCTGATGATCACGCCTGCGACCGGGTCGAAGATCTACGTGCCGACCTTCGAGTCGGGCATGGTCTACGCCA
>CAZRSM010000386.1:0-2529 GCA_964602755.1 uncultured Planctomycetales bacterium | reverse complement strand
TTGGCGCCCTTGGCGGTTTCTCTTGGCGCCCTTGGCGGTCCTCGCTGGCGCCGGTGGCGGAGCCGGCGGGGGGGGACGCGCGCATGGCGGCCGGGGGGGCGGGCGTGGTGGTCAGATGTCGGCCGGCGACCGAGGAGCCTGTCCATGCCGCCTGATGCGACGACCAGCCGACTCGTGGTAATCACCGGACCGCCGGCCATAGGCAAGACCACCGCCGCCTACCTGCTGGCCCGGCGACTGCCCGGCACGGTGGCCCGCATCAGCGGCGACGTGTTCGTGCTGGCGGTCAGTCCGTTCGAGGCCAGCGACGATCGCCGGGCGTTTCTGCTCGAAAACCTGGTCTCCTTCATCGAGCACGCCCGGGCACACGCCTACGACTGGATCGTGATCGAGTGCGTGATTCCCTCCGACGAGTTCCTCGATGAGCTGATCGCCGGCGCGGGCCTGGCCGCTGACAGCGTACATGTCTTTTCGATCCTGGCCAGCGAGGACGCCTACCGCCGGCGTGTGGAGGGTCGCCTGGCCGCCCAGGGCGGCGTACAGCCAGAAGCGCAACTGGCGGCCTGCTGCCAGTGGCTGCACCGCATCGCCGCCCTGCGCCGACCGCAGCCGGTGGACACCAGCGCGCAGACGCCGGAAGAGACTGCGGCCGCGCTGCTGCGGGCCGTGCAGCCTTGAGACGGCCTGCTGGCAGGGGGTTTTTTCAGCTTTCGCCGCTCTGGCTCTTGAGCTTGCGCAACTGGAGCAGGTTCTGGACGCGTTCGAGCAGTTCGTTCTTGTTGACGGGCTTGGTGAGGAAGCACTCGGCACCCAGCTCGCGGGCGCGTTCCATGTCGGCCGGCTCGTTGAGGGCGGTGACCATGATGATGGGCATGTCGCGGTAGGCCGGGTCTTCCTTGAGGATACGGCACACTTCGTAGCCGCTGCGGCGCGACATCATGATGTCCAGCAGCAGCAGATCGGGCTGGTGGCGTTCGACCTGCTCGAGCGTTTCCTGGCCATCGCGGGCGGTGATGACGTTGACGCCCAGCGGATCGAGATAGGCTTCGAGCAGCTCGACAATCTGGGGGTTGTCGTCGGCGATCAGCACGGTGGCGGTCTTGTGGCGCTCGCTCATTTCAGGGCCTCGCAGCCGATGGTCGTTGTCGGTGAGTCAGTTTGCCGCAAAGCCGGGCCGGAAGCAAACCTTGTCGGATAGCTGGGGGCTCGATATAGTGCATCTGCGAGCGGTGTCGGGACGCGATGCGCCCCGGGCGTCGGCACCGCCCGATGTGAGACCCAAGCGGCGAAGCGGGAGTAACCCCCTATGTCCAGAGGCCTTATGCCAACCAGACGGTTTCGATTCGTGGCGACCTGCGCCGGTGCGTTGCTGCTGCTGGCCGCCGGCGGCTGTATCTCGGCCGGCTCGATGGCACTGCTCGGCCGGTCCATGTTCACCGACTACGTCGGAAGCGCCGGCACCACCGGCGGAACCAGCGGCGGCGCGAGCACCTTCTTCAGCGGCGGCGGTCGCGTCGAGACCGACCCCTGTGCCGAAAGCAACGCCCGCAAGTTCATCCGCATCTCCATGCGCAACATGGATCCGGACGACTATATCCACTACTTCTTCGTCGCCATCGCGTTCGTCAACAGCGACCAGTATCCCACCGGCGCCGTTTGCCCCGATGACATAACCCTCTACACCGCCAACGGCTACGAGGAAATCCCCGAAGGCTCCATGCAGGCCTTCGGCAACTACTGCATCGAAGGCCCCGCCCTGATCTACTTCCACGAAAACGGACAGTTCCGCAGCGGCGGCGGCATCGGCGGCGCGCAGCTCGCCTCCGCCATCGGCCCCGCCCAGGGCACCAACCCCACATACGACAGCTTCTTCGGTCCCGGCGGCGCCGCGCTGCCCGTGCCGAACGTCATCCTCTTCCACAATCCCGGCACCGGCGACGGCGCCAACCTGCAGGTCAGCACTACCGCCGTCGACCCCTGCGGCGGCGACTTCGGCTCCCTGGGCACCCCCAATTGCCTCCAGGACGCCTTCTACTACGTCGACGACGTCGACCTGCTGGCTGGTTCAATCATCCTCGGCTCGGGTGCGGGCCGCCGCGTGCCCAATGAGATTCAGGGCACCGGCTGCCAATGCGGCGCCTTCGCCACCATCGAGGGGCAGGATTTCCAGGCCGCCCAGGTGCTGGCCCCCTCCGGCACCACCGCTTCCGAAGCACGCTGCAACGAGTTCCTGCGCGGCGGCACGATCGAGTACGTGTTCATCCGCGACGATCGCAACCCGCCGATCCCGCAGTTGCTCACACGCGTAACCGATCAGTACGGTTCAGAGGTGCACACCTTCGACTCGCGGGCCAACGTGCCGTAGGCGCCGGCCGCCCGGCGATTACCGGACTCAGCGCGCGGCGCGGCGTTGCTGCGCCGCCTCGACCAGCGCCGCGAAGAGCGCCAGGTGTTCGCGGCGATCGATCAGGTCTTCGGGGTGCCATTGTACCGCCAGCACGAAGCGGCCCGGGCGCGGATCCTCCGAGG
>CAZRSM010000385.1:0-3783 GCA_964602755.1 uncultured Planctomycetales bacterium | reverse complement strand
GAACCCCACCGCTGGCGCACCAGCCGCGGGTAGCGCGTGAGGTTGAGCTGCCGCAGCCGCGCCGGCGGCTTCCATCGGCCGAAGACGGCGTAGAAGCTGAAGGCCTTGGGGTCGTCCAGCCAGCCGGCGGCGCGCATCTGGCCGTCGAGATAGCCGAGGCCGTAGAGGAAGTCGTAGCTGCGCGAATGAGCACCTGTCAGCCGCTCGGCCGGCTCGAACCAGTTGGCGGCGATGTCTGTCCAGAAAAGCTCCAGCAGCGCGCGGGCCTGCTGGCGGGTCTCGTCGCGGCGGCAGTAGGCCTCGATGAGCTGCAGGCAGTCCAGGTCCACGCCGTAGTACGTCGGGCTGTCGTATTCGTGGATGCCGTGGTCCCAGACGTCGCGCAGGACGGCTTCCAGGCGCCGGTAGCCCTCGGCGGCCGCGTCGGGCTTGTCCAGCGCCTCGCCGAGCAGGATGAGGTTCTCGGCGTTCATCAGCGCGATGTTGGTGTAGCTGGGCGGCACGATGTGGCGCATGCAGCCCTGGACGGCGTAGTCGAAAATCTCCAGCAGCTTGGCCCGCACCTGCGGCGCGAGCTTGTCCTGGTGCCGCAGCCAGATCAGCGACGCCGCCTGCATGGAGAACTCCACCGCGTTGGGGTCGAGCACCGCGCCGTCGCGCCAGTACCAGCGGAAGTTGCCAAACCGCGGGCTTTTCTCGTCGCGGTCCTGCATGCGGGCGGCCAGCTCCAGCAGCCGGGGCAGGCGGTCCAGGTGCTGGCCGGCTTCGCAGATAGCCAGGGCATGGCGGAACAGGCCGGCGGCGGTCAGCGATGGCGAAAGCTGAACCGCGCGCTGCCACGTGCCTTCGCTGCCCTTCAGCAGCCGCTGGATGGCTTCGTCGGGCGTCTGGGCCGCCGCCGAGCTTGCCAAGCCAGCGAGGATTGTCAATGCCAGAGACAGTGCTCGCACCGCAAATCCTCCTCCGCAGTAGATCTTCGGGCCGTAGGGCTATTGGCCGGCCGGACAACCACTCCTTGGTCGCGCAGGCAGGGATAGCGCCTCGTCGCCCGAAGTCGGCGGCGAGCGACTGCTCGGGAGGTGGGCGCGATGGCGACGGCGCTGCCGCTGGTGCTAGTGGCTGCGCTAACGGCCGCTGGCTTTCAGCCCCTGCACGAGGATTTCGATGCCAGCCGGGTGAGCGACGCCTGGAAGATAAACCTGGGCAGCCAGGGCAGCTTCGCGCGCTTTGAGCCTCGCGGCGCCGGCAAGTGCCTGCATCTTTTCGGCGACCACGCCGGCGCCGTGATGGTCACGCGCCAGCCTGTGCCCAACATCGCCTACACGCTGGAGTACGATTTCTTCCAGCCCGGCGACGAAGCCGAAGGCTATCAGGCCGTCGTGCAGCACCAGCGGCCGGGCGGATATGCCTACTGGTGGCTGGAATACGGGCCAGGCCGCTTTTTCCTGTACACCTTCGCCGGCGGGGTCTGGTACAACCGCTGGCAGGGCGCCGGGCTGCCGGCCGACACCTGGTACCACATCCGCGTTCGCAACACGCCCACTACTGTGCGCGTGTGGGTCTACGACGAGACAGGCAAGAAGCTGTTGCGCCAAAGCCCGCCCATTCCCCACGACCGCGGCCAGGCCGGCCCGCTGCTGTTCTCTGCCACCGGCACCGAAAAGGGCGCCTGGGGCGTGAAAATCGACAATGTCGCGCTGGCGGTGACGCCTGTGGCCGAGCGCGACGACTACCGCCACCGCGCGGCGACCGTTGAGGCCGCCCGCAAGGCCGCGGCGGCCGACGGGGTGCGCCGGCTGTGGCCGGGGGCGGCGCAGGCCCTGGCGCCGGCCGAGCAGGCCTTGAATGCGCTGGCCAGCGTAGACCCGGCCGACTGGGACGCGTACGTCAAGGCCGGCCGGGCGCTCGACGAGAAGCTGCGGGCCTTCGCCCAGCAGTATCACGATAGGGTCGTCAAGCGCCTGGAGAAAACGCGCGGGGGCTGGGTCATGGTGGACCTGTGGGACTATTTCGACGCCGAAGCCTCGGCGCTGGGCATCACGGTCCCGGCCGGCGCTCCGGTGATCGAGGTCAGGGGCGTGCCCTTCGCGGCGGTGCCTTTCGGGCGCAATTGCCTCTGGCAGGACGAGGGCGGGCGCTCGCAGCGTGCGGTCAAGCTGGCCGCGACTGCCAGGCAACTGGCGCTGCTGCTGGCGCCCAAGTACAACGGCGCACTTTACGCCCACGACGACAGCTTGATCGACGTGCTGCAGGTCGAGCTGCGCTACGCCGACGGCTGGCGCGAGCGCGTGGTGCCCGTGCCGGCTGGCTGGCAGCCGCGCGGGCCTGGCGGCGTGGGCCGGCCGCCGTATCCCAACGGCCGCGCCGACGCCTTCGTCGTGACGCCGGGCCACGCGGCGCCGCTGGCTCAGGTGGTCCTCTGCGACGAGGCCATCCAGGCCGGCTGGGCGCTGCTGGGCCTGTCATATAAGCCCGGCACGCCCGAGGAGCTGCCAGTCAGCAAACCGCCCGCGCGCCCGCCAGCGCCGGCAAAGCGCCAGGCCGCAAAGGCTCACCGCAGCGCCAGCGAGCTGGTCATTGAAAACCCATCGCTGCGCCTGGGCCTGAGCACGGCTCGCGGCGAAATCACGCGTCTTGAAAGCCCGTACTTCGGCCGCGCCCTGGGCGCCAGGCGGCGCTCGCCTTACTTTGCCGTCCAGGTGGACGAGCGGCTCGTGTATTCCGACCAGTTCCGCGTGACGTCCTGCCAGGCCGCCGACCGACCCGACGGGGTTTCGGCACAAATCCGCCTGCGCGGGCCGGGCGAGCTGGCTGGCCTGGAGCTTCGCGTCACTGTGGCCGTGGGGGATGGGGGAGAGACGACCTGGCGGGCCACCGTGCTCAATCGCGGCCGCCAGGCCCTGACCGTGCGGCTCATCTTCCCGATGCTCGACGGCCTCGACCTCGGCCGCCGGCCCGGCTGGTATTTCCCCCAGCGCGGCGGTGCGGCCAGCGACCTGCCGCTCGAAGGCCTGTCGAGCTACGGCGGCATGGCGTGGCTGCAGGTCGTGGACGCCTACGGCCCCCGCGGCGGCATCTACCTGCGCTGCGACGACACCGCCGGCGCGTACAAAATCTTCGCCCTGCGTGCCGTGCCGCCGTCGCCGGCCGAAAGCGAAAAGCCGGCGCGCGTGGCCGACATCCCAAAGCCCGCCCATCCGGTGGACCCGTGGCGGTCGCAGGGCGGCGTGCACATGTCGGTGCAGTATCTGCCGCGGACGCTGGAGCCGGCTGGTAGCTGGGCGCCGCCCCCGGCCACGATTGCCGTCCATCCTGGCGACTGGCACCAGGCCCTATCGGCCTACCGCCGCTGGCTGGCCACATGGTGGAAGCCCGCGCGCCCGTGCCCCGACCGCTACCGCTACGGCTTCTATGCCCTGGTCGGCGGCCCGCCGCGCGACGACCAGCGTGGCGAGGAGTTCGGCTCGTACGACTGGTGGCATTTGGGCGGCATCTGGTCCATCGACTACCCCGACGAGCTGAAGCCCCAGATCGCCGAGTGGCACAAGCAGGCCAAACGCGCCGCGGCGTGGGGCCAGGCCATCGGGCTTTACATCGAGGGCATGGTCACGGAGAAAAAGCGCCGCGTCGCCCGCGAGCACGGCGCCGAGTGGGCCATGATGGACGACCAGGGCCAGTACTATACCTACTACTCGCGCCCCTCGAACCCCGTCTGGAACATGTGCCCGGCGGTCAAAGCCTGGCAGAAGTGGGATGCTTGGGCATACAGCGAGCTGGCCAGAC
>CAZRSM010000384.1:0-2358 GCA_964602755.1 uncultured Planctomycetales bacterium | reverse complement strand
TCTTCGGCGACCCCTCGCTGCGCATCGTCGGCACCGTGCAGCCGCCCACCGGTCTGGGCGTCAGCGGCGCCGACTTGGCCGCCGCGGGCCAGCGCGGCGGACCGTATACGCCCAGCAGCACCACCTACACGCTGACCAACTACGACGCCAGTCCCATCGACTACCAGGTCAGCGCCGACGTGAACTGGGTGGACATCAGCAACGCCAGCGGCACGCTGGCCGGCGGCGCCACCGTCGACGTGGTGGTGTCGCTCAATTCGGCCGCCGACAACCTGCCCCACGGGCTGCACACCGGCACGATCTCGTTCGTCAACCTCACCAACCACGACGGCGACACCCAGCGGCCGGTCTCGATCGACGTGGACGCCAAGACAGTGCAGTACAGCTTCCCGCTCGACAGCGACCCGGGCTGGAGCGCCGAGGGCCAGTGGCAATTCGGGCAGCCCGCGGGCGGCGGCTCGCACGCCGGGGACCCGATCGCCGGCCACACCGGCGACTACGTCTACGGCTACAACCTGGCCGGCGACTATCCCAACAACCTGCCGGCCTACAGCCTCACCACGCCGGCGCTCGACTGCAGCGGCCTGACGCAGGTCGAGCTGCGCTTCTGGCGCTGGCTGGGCGTCGAGATGGCGCGCTATGACCACGCCCAGGTGCAGGTATCCGCCGACGGCAGCAACTGGACCACCATCTGGGCCAACCCGACCGATACCAGCCTGTCGGACACCAACTGGGTACCGATGACGCTCGACATCTCGAGCGTCGCCGACGACCAGCCCACCGTCTACCTGCGTTGGGTGATGGGCACCACCGACGGCTCGGTCACCTACCCGGGCTGGAACATTGACGACGTCGAAATCTGGGGCGTGCCGGCCGAAATCCCCGGCGACCTCGACCACGACGGCGACGTCGACCTGCAGGACCTCTCGATCCTGCTGGCCAACTACGGCACCCCCAGCGGAGCGGCGTACGAGGACGGCGACATCGACGGCGACGGCGACGTCGACCTGCAGGACCTTTCGATCCTGCTGGCCAACTACGGCCAGTAGAACGACCGCCGGGGGCGGCGCGTCTGCCGCGCCCGGGCCACCTGAATACTTGTAATCACCGGCGGCGGGCCGCGACGTGGCGGGCCGCCGCCTCAATCACGGGTTGATCGGTGGAGAACGAACGATGAAGCACTTTGGCGAGTCCAAGCACAGCCTTGTTGCCTGCCTGACCCTGACGATCCTGCTTGCGGGTATGGCTCATGCGCAAACCGAAATCTGGCCCTACGACCTGACCACCCACGGCGAAGACGTTTTCTGGGTATCGCCAACCGCGGTGGCCACCGACGCCCCGCTCTATCACGCCACTTACGAAATCAGCCTCATGGAGATCACCGTCTCCTACCTGGGCCAGACCTTCGGCCCAATCGACGTCACCGACCAGATGGATCCCAACGACCAGAGCGGCGCAGGCGATCACGACGGCCCGCCGCCCTTCGTCGTCTATGACGATCACGTGCGCTATCCCAGCGACCCCAACCAGCCCTCGTCCTTCGAGGCCGACGTACTCATGTACATCGCCGGCGACGGCTACGGCCACATCGACATAACCGACGTCCAGATGGGCACCGTCGTCGTCGATCTGGGCTGGCCCTTCGGCGAAGTCGAAGCCGACCTCCAGAGCGTCCGCGTCGCCGGCACTCTCACCGCCACACCGCTCTATCCCGGCGACGTAGACGGCGACCACGACGTCGACTTGACCGACCTGTCGCTGCTGCTGGCGGCCTACAACACCTGCGCCGGCGACGCGGCCTACGACCCCGCCGCCGACTTCGACGAAAGCGGCTGCGTCGACCTGGCCGATCTCTCGGTCCTGCTGTCCTACTACGGCTGGGGCACCTGACCCGCAGTCACGACCAGCGGCCGGCACCGCTCACCCGGCGCTGCCCCCCAACCGTCCCCCCTCACAGGGGGGACCACAGGGGGGTCGAAGCCGGCGACTACGCGCCGCCTGCGGATAGCGGTAGGCTGGGCATTGCCCACCACGATTGCTACGAGGCCGCTCCCCCACCGTCCCCCCTCACAGGGGGGACCACAGGGGGGTCGAAGCCGACGAACACGAACCGCCAGCGGACCGCCGCGCCGCCCGCCGGATGCAACCTCTCAATCCCTCGATCCCTGCTCCCTCGATCCCTTCCCACGCCCGTCCCCCTCACAGGGGGGACCACAGGGGGGTCGAAGCCGGCGACTACGCGCCGCCTGCGGATAGCTGCGTCCGTGGCACCGCTCCCAATTCGACATTCGCCATTCCGCATTCGGGAGCCATTCTTCATGCGCAGCCTCGACCCTCGCCCTGCCCCCTCCCTGCCAG
>CAZRSM010000383.1:0-9588 GCA_964602755.1 uncultured Planctomycetales bacterium | reverse complement strand
AAGATCGCTATCTACCACCTGTACCTGACAATCAAACAAAAACAACTACACGCCGCTTGATGCGAAATCTTGCCTCCCTGAAAGGGAGGGGGGGTCGCGGCGCGCACGATCAACCGTCCCCTCCTGGAGAAAACGCGGGGTACGGTCGCATGCGGGGAATCGAGAATGCCGAATGGCGAATCGTGGCTGGTGTCACGTGCGCGGCGCAAGCCGGTCGGCGAGGAGTTTTTCCAGGCTCAGCTCCATGACGCTGACCGGGTGCTTGAGGCCGTAGTTTTCGAGCACCTGGGGGTGCAGCTCGCCCATGACGCCGATGGCCGCGCCGCCGGCGTGCAGGGCCGCCACGCGGCCGGGGATGAAGCTGGGGTGCTCGGTGGGCGTCACGGTCAGCCCGGCCTGCAGCTCGTGCGCGAAGGCGTCGGCCACGGCGCGAATGTCGGCATAGCCCACGTGCGTGCCGATCATGGCGGCGGCCACGAAGCGCTCTTCGCGCGCGCCGGTCTCGGCGTCGGGGTCGCAGAAGCACACGTCGCCGACCTCGAAGAGGTTCTGCGGCAGGTCGTACTGCTTGTTGATCGACAGCGTCTCCAGCAGGCCGGGCAGCAGGCTCACGCGCACCATGGTCTGCTCGGTGCTGATGGGGTTGTCGATCAGCACGGCGCGCGGGTCCGGCTCGATCAGCCACTTCTCGAAAGCGGCCGGGGCGCTGGTCAGCACCAGCGTCATCACCTGGTGAAAGCCCAGCCCGGTGAAGACCCGCCGGGCGATGGCGGCGTGCTCCTCGATCGCCCGCGGTGAACCGACGGTGAAGGTCGGGACGATCTCGGGCGTGAGGTTCTCGTAGCCGTAAGCGATGGCCGCGTCTTCGATCAGGTCGACCGGGTGCATGACGTCGTTGCGCCAGGCGCCGACGCTGACGGAGAGGCGCTGCGGCTCGTCGATCTCGACGCCGTGGCCCATGCGCAGCAGCAGCTCGCGCAGCGCGTCGGCGTCCAGCGGGGTACCGATGGTCTCACTGGCTTCGCGCACGCTCAAGGTCAGCCGCGTGGGCGTCAGGTCGGGCGTAGCCCGGGCGGCGTCGGCCTGCACGATGGTGACCTGCTCGATCTCGATCTGCGGCATCGTCTCCTTGAGGCTGGTGACCACCACCGCCAGCGTGCGGTCGACGGTGCGTTGCGACTGCCCCGTGACGTCGATGAAGAACTGCGTGGTGTTCAGCGTGACGCGCGTGGACTCGCTGTTGATGATCGGCGGCATCGAGAGCACCGTGCCGGCCGAGTCGCGCAGCAGCGGATAGGCGTCGAATCCCGCCAGCAGGTGGGCATAGGCCTGGCCGGTCTTGTGCCGCTCGAGGATTTCGGCCGGGGTGAGGCAGTTGGCCGGGTCGTCGGGGGAGAAGCCCAGCGGCACGAAGCGCAGCTCGTCGGGCGCGACGGCGTCGTAACGGAAGGTGTCGCCGGAGAGCGTGTCCAGATCGTAGACGCCGATCGAAGCCAGTTTGCGGTCGCGGCCCAGGGCCCAGTGCAGGTTCTCCTGCAGGTTCATCAGCAGCTTGATCTGCTCGTTGTCGAGCTTGACGTTGCGGACCACGGCGCAGGCGATGAACGGGCGGTAGCTCTGGTCGCGGGCCAGCCGCGGGTCGACCTGCACGCTGATGCGCGGCGGGCTTACCGGATACTCGATGAGCCCCGGCCGCACGCCCAGATAGCCGCGGAAGTAGCGGGCCATTCCGCCGGCGTCGAAGATGTCGGGCCGCACGGCCAGCATGTCGAGCCGGATGACGCGGGCGGTGCCCAGCTCGCGCAGGGCGTCGGGCTGCTGGCGGAAGTCGACGCCGCAGTTGGAGCAGCTCAGCGGCTGGCCCTGGGCGGCGGTGCGTTCGCTGATCTTGCCGCAGACGCCGCACTCGTACTGCTGGGTGTCGGTGATTTCCTCGACCTCGACGCCCATGTCGTGCAGTTTTTCGGGCACCTGCTCGGGCGTGATGATGGGCTTGTCGGCGTTGATCAGGCGGACCAGCGTGTCCAGCGGCATGTTTATGATCGGCATAGCGGCGCCTCCCGCAGCCACGGCATGGCGGCGAAATACAGGTCTCCGATGGCTTTGAGATTGTGGATCATCATCGCCAGACGCTCGAGGCCCAGGCCCCAGGCCAGCACGCGGTCGGTGATGCCGGCGGTCAGGGTGACCTCGGGCCGGAAGATGCCCGAGCCGCCCATCTCGACCCACTCGCCGCGGTGTTCGAGCCACAAGAAGACCTCGGCCGAAGGCTCGGTATACGGGAAGAAGCTGGGCCGGAAACGCACCTTGGGGAAGCCCATCTTCCTGTAGAAGGCCGCCAGTGTGCCCAGCAGCGTCGCCAGCGAGGCGCTGCGGTCGATGATGATGCCGTCGACCTGGTGGAAGACCGGCAGGTGCTTGTAGTCCACCGTCTCGCGGCGAAACACCGGGCCGATGATGAAGTACTTGCCCGGCCTGCCCTGAGTGTGGGCGGCCGTGGCGCGCATGGTGGCGGCGGTAGTGTGCGTGCGCAGCACCGGCTTGTGGGCCAGCTCCTCGTTCCAGCGGTATTGCCAGCCGGTCGAGCCGGTCTGGCCGCCGTTCTCGTGCGTGGCGCGGACGCGCTGCACGTACTCCTCGTCGGGCAGGCGGCAGCGGGCGGGCCGCGAGACGTAGAAGGTGTCCTGCATGTCGCGGGCCGGATGGTCCTGGGGCTGGAACAGGGCGTCGAAGTCCCAGAAGCTCGACTCGACCCACGGGCTGATCACCTCGGTGAAGCCCATCTCCAGAAAAACGCGCCGCACCTTGTCCATGGTGCGCTGGAAGGCGTGCTCCTTGCCGGGGTAGATCTTCTTGGCCGCCAGGGTGACGTCGTAGGGTTGCAGGTCGACCTCGCGCCAGGTGCCCTCGGAGAGCATCTCGGGGGTGAGCTGCGTAACCCGCCGCCGGGCGGTTACGCCGCTGGCCAGCAGCTTACGGCCGGCGGCGGTGATGCTCGCGCGGCGGTCGGTGCGTTCCTTGATGACGACCATGCCTTTGCGCTTGGCCAGCAGTGCGAGGGCGGCCTCGACGTCGATGCCGGCGGCGGCCAGCTCGTCGGTGCGCACGTGATCGACCTGTGCGAGCCGTTCGAGCACCGCCTCGTCGGGCTGCTGGACGTCCCGGGCGGCGCGACCTTCGTCGGTAAGCACCAGGGTGTCGCCCTGCTTGCGGGCCCAGCCGCGTTGATTGAGCCATCTGAGCGACTGGCCCACCTGGGCGGCGTCGAGGTCGCAATGGTTGGGCACCTCGGTCAGCTTGCAGCTACCGCCCTGGTCCAGCAAAACGCCGACCACCACGCGTTCGGGCAGCGGGCGGCCGACCTGCTGGCGTCCCTGCTTGCCGAGGCTCAGTTCAGAATAGGGCCGCTCGTCGATGGCGACGAGCTGCTGCTCGGCCAGTTGCGTGCAGGCCGCCATCACGGGCGACTGGTCCTGTCCCAGTCGCTGGGCCAGGTCGATGACGCGCAGCGGACCGTCGGCCTCGGCCAGCGTGGTGAGCACGTCGTACTGGATCTGCGTCAGCTCCATTTGCGGTTCCTCGCAAACACCGAGTGGCGAAAAGGGGGATTTAGCGTATCGCGGCGTTGCGCTCAAGGCCAATCGTCCGTCGGCGGCGCAAAGGGGCCCGGTGAATAACCGCTTGCGGGTAGACGTCCCATAGTTGCAGCGCCGCCTATAAAGCGTGCGTTGGACGCTCGGCGGGCCGAATCCGGGGTCCGGTAACGCCTGAGCCGTGATGGCCGGCCTCGGCGCGGGTTGGTTTCGGGCAAACAGGCGGCCTAGGATCGAGTGGTTCCCGGGCGCAGCAGCGTTCCGTTATTCCTAGGAGGCGAAGAAGCGATGGACGAAGCCACCTTCCAGAAAAAGCTGAAGGAACTGATCAGCCAGATCGAGACGCTGCCCGAAGGCGAACGCAAGCGTCTGCGTGAACTGGCTGAAGAAACCAAGGCCCGACACGCCAATATCAAAAAGAGCGTCGCCCAACTGCAGGAGAACATCGACTTCCTGCGCCTGTGGATCAAGTACATGATCTTCGACCTGGAAGCCACGCGCCGCGAAAACGCCTACCTGCGCAAGATGCTCGAACAGGATCCCCCCGGTAACTCCTGACTCTCCGCTCGAGGCTACCTGTCTTGCGCGGCCGTCGCACGATGTCCTCACCCCGCCATCGTGCGGCGGCCTTCGCGCGCCGCCGCTGGAGGCGTCCGCCTCAGGTGGCGGCGGCCGGCGTATCAGCGTCGAAGCGGGCCAGTTCCTCGGCGATCTCGGTCAGCATCGCCGACAGATCGCGCTCGATGCGCGTGGTCTGTTCTTCCAGAGCGCCCATGTCGGCCAGCAGGCGGCGGGCCTCGAACTCGATCCGGGCGGCTTTGAGCAGGTGGCGGTCGGCGGCGGCCAGCCGCTTCTGCTCGGCGGCCTGCTGACGGGCGGTCCACTGACGCTGCTGGAAATCGAGCTGCTGGCGCGCCTGGTCCAGCTCCTGGCGCTGGCGGGCCAGGTGGCGGGCGACCCGCTGAAGCTCCTGCTCACGTCGTTTGAGGGCCAGCTCGCGGCGTTCGTGCTCCTCGTCGCGTCGGGGTGTCAGTTCCCGGCGCAGATTGCGCAGCTCCTCGGCATGGGCCGTCAGCTCGCGGCAGAGGGCCGCCCAGCGCTGGGCGCGGGCCCGGATGCGCTCACGACAACGCGCCAGCTCGTCGGAAGGCGCCGGATCGTGGCCGGGGTTGGCCTTGGCAGTGTCCATGCGGTGCGTCCCCATGCGGTCAGTACACGGGCCCGCCGGCGGCCCGTCTGGCGCGGTGCGCATCGTCTTTCAAGCGGGCGGTGATTAACGGACTGCGAAAAAAGCGGCCTGGGGCCGTCGCCGGCCGGGCGGGGGAGTCGGGCAGTGTCCGATAAGCGCGACAGCGTGTGGTGGGAAGTCCGCGGCGATCGGTGCCGATGGATGATCCGCGCGCCTGCGGGTTTCAACCCCTTTGTGGTCTCCCCGGGGCTGAGCCGGTCAGGACGATGCCGGTGGTGGTGGTGCGCCCGGGAGGGAACCGGTTGCGGGTGGGAGGCGAGTGGTGTGCAGTGGTCTTGACCCCCCTGATGTCCCCCGTGCAAGGGGGGACGGTCAGGGCGGCAACGGTGGTTCGGCCGTGGTGCCACCTCGGCGGACGGTTCAGGTCGGACTCAGCCGAGCACCTGGGCGACGGTCTCGCCGATGGTGGCGGGGCTGTCGCTGACGGCGATGCCGGCTTCCTTGAGGGCGGCTATCTTCGACTGCGCGGTGCCCTCGCCGCCGGAGATGATGGCGCCGGCGTGGCCCATGCGTTTGCCGGGCGGGGCGGTTTGTCCGGCGATGAAGGCGACGACGGGCTTGGTGACTTTTTCGCGGATGAACTGAGCGGCCTTTTCCTCGTCGGTGCCGCCGATCTCGCCGATCATGACGATCGCGTGGGTATCCGGGTCGGCCTCGAACATCTCGAGCAGCTCGATGAAGTTGAGGCCCTTGACGGGGTCGCCGCCGATGCCGACGCAGGTGGTCTGGGCGTAGCCGCGCTGGCTGCATTGCCAGACGGCCTCGTAGGTCAGCGTGCCGCTGCGGCTGATGATGCCGACGTTGCGGGTGCCCTTCTCGGCGGGCTTGTGGATGTATCCGGGCATGATGCCGATCTTGCACTGGCCGGGCGTGATGATGCCGGGGCAGTTGGGGCCGATCAGCAGGGTGCCCTTGTCGTCGAGGTACTTGCGGGCCTTGACCATGTCCAGCGTGGGGATGCCCTCGGTGATCAGCACGCACAGGCGGATGCCGGCGTCAGCGGCTTCCATGGCGGCCTCGGCGGCGAAGGCCGGCGGGACGAAAAGCATCGAGGTGTCGGCGCCGGTCTTGGCGACCGCTTCGTGTACCGTGTCGAAAACGGGCAGGCCGTGTTCCGATCTGGTGCCCCCTTTGCCGGGCGTAACGCCACCCACGATCCGGGTTCCGTACTCAAGGCACTGGGCGGTATGAAACGCGCCGGCCTTGCCTGTGATGCCTTGGCAGATCACCCGCGTGTCCGAGTCGACCAGTATGCTCATCTTCGCTGATCCCCTTCGTCGGTCCCGCGTCCGGCCGGGCCGGTCGAGACGCTGGCGCCAAACGCGTGGCGGCTGACCGCAGTCGCCTGCGAAACGGGTTTTATATCGCGCCGCGGGCCGGAGCGAAAGCGCCGCCCGGCCCCGACGGCCGCGACGGCCGGGTGGCGGCGGATTGCGCCGGCGGTGGCCGCTGCGCGCGGTTGCGGCCCGCCGGCGGCTGTCGCCGGTCCGGTTTGAGGCTATGCTTTGAGCACGGGGAGTCTGAATCGTGGTTGCAGCGGCGTGAGGCGGCCAGACGTGGCAGGTGTGCTTCTTTTCGGCGGTTCTTTCGACCCGATCCACCACGGGCATCTGATCGTGGCCCGGTCGGCGGCCGAGGCCCTGGGCGTGGCGCGGGTGGTGCTGATTCCCAGTGCCAGCCCGCCTCACAAGCAGGGCGTGACGCTGACCGCCGCCGGTTTGCGGCTGGAGATGTGTCGGGCGGCGGTGGCGGGCGATGGGCTGTTCGAGGTCAGCGACTGGGAGACGCGCCAGAGCGGGCCGAACTACACGCTGCTGACCGTGCGGCATTTCCGCAGCGAGTGGCCGGACGACGAGTTGTACTGGCTGATCGGCATGGACAGTCTGGCCGAGTTGCACACCTGGTACCGCGCGGGCGAGCTGGCCGACGCATGCACGCTGGTGGCGGCGGGTCGGCCGGGCAGCCCGCGCCCGAGCCGCAGCGAGCTGGAGCGCTTCCTGACGCCCGAACAGGCGGCCCGCATCGAGCAGCACATTTTGAGTACGCCGCTGATCGAAATCTCGGCGACCGACATCCGGGCCCGGGTCCGCGCCGGGCGCGACATACGTTATCTGGTGCCCGAAGCGGTGCGCGAGTACATCGCCACGCACAGACTGTATCGGTGAACCACCGGGCGGGATCGGGGAGCGGTGGGCGCGCCGGGCGGCCTGAAGCAGGCCGGCACAGTTATAATGGTTCATGCATATGACAATTGGCAGTGACGGTGGTTCGCGCTGCGGGGGCAGGTGCTAGAATGCTGGCCTGCAACCTGACTCGCCGGCGGGCGGGGCGGTCGCCGCCCGTGGCGCAGTAAGCCCGATACAGAGAGGCTACCATGAGAATCGCGGTACCCGCAGAGATACGGGAGAACGAGCGCCGCGTGGCCCTGGTGCCGGAATCGGTCAAGAAGCTGACCAAGGCCGGCATCGACGTGGCGGTCGAGAGCGGCGCCGGGGACAAGTCCTACTTCAGCGACGACGACTATCGCGAGGCCGGGGCGTCGATCGAGTCCGACCTGGAGGCCTTGTGGGGCCAGGCGGACTTCGTGCTCAAGGTCCAGCCGCCGCTGGAACACCCCAAACTGGGCAAGCACGAGGTCGATCTGCTGCGCGAGGGGGCCATGTTCATGACCTCGCTGCTGCCGATCAAGAACCTGGAGGCAGTCAAGCGGCTGGCCGAGAAGCGTGTGACGGCGTTTTCGACCGATTGCATTCCGCGCACCACGCGGGCCCAGGCGATGGACACGCTCTCGAGCATGGCCAACATCGCCGGCTACAAGGCGGTGCTGATCGCCGCCATGGAGCTGCCCAAGTATTTCCCGATGTTCATGACGGCGGCCGGGACGGTGTTTTCGGCCAAGGTGTTCGTGATCGGGGCGGGGGTGGCCGGCCTGCAGGCCATCGCGACGGCCAAGCGGCTGGGCGCGACGGTGAGCGCCACCGACACGCGCAAGGTGGTGGGCGAGCAGGTGCAGAGCCTGGGGGCGAAGTTCCTGGCGGTCGAGAGCGAGGAAGACGCCCAGACGGCCAGCGGCTATGCCAAGGAGCTGTCCGAGGAGTTCTACCGCAAGCAGGCCGAGCTTATCGCCAAGGCCTGCGCGAGCAACGACGTGGTGATCACCACGGCGTTGATCGGCGGCGTCAAGGCCCCGAAGCTGATCACCGAGGAGATGGTGCAGAACATGCATCCCGGCTCGGTGATCGTGGACCTGGCGGCCGAGGCGGGTGGCAACTGCGTGCTGACCGAACCGGGCCAGACGGTGGTGCGTCACGGGGTGAAGATCTGTGCCCCGCTGAACCTGCCTTCGAGCATGCCGCTGCACGCCAGCATGCTGTATTCGCGCAACCTGACCACGTTCGTGATGGAGTTCTGGAAGGACAGCAAGTTCGACCTGGATCTGGAAGACGAGATCATTGCCGGGGCCCTGGTCACGCATCAGGGCCAGGTGGTTCATCAGGGCGCCAAGCAGGCGCTGGAAGGCGGTGAGAGCTGATGATAGCGGAGCTGTTGGCAACGGCCGCGAGCGGCGAGATGCTGCCGTCGCTGGCCAAGAGTCTGGGTGTCTTCGTCCTGGCGATCATGCTGGGATTCGAGGTCATCGTGAAGGTGCCGCCGACGCTGCACACCCCGCTGATGTCCGGTTCGAACGCCATTTCGGGCATCACCATCGTGGGGGCCTTGTTGATCGCCGGCGAGAAGTTCGAGGGCCGCGAGTGGATCAACTACGTCTTCGGGTTTCTGGCGGTGGTGTTCGCCATGATCAACGTGGTCGGCGGATTCCTGGTCACCGACCGTATGCTCGCGATGTTCAAGAGAAGGTAAGGGGCCGACGAACATGACATTCAACGTGCTATTCGGCCTGCTGGCCCAGACAACTACACAGCCCGACATTCAGCGGGCGGCCGAGAGCCTGGCCGCCGGCGCCGCCGAGGCGGCCGGCAACGCATTCACGGTGCGCGACTTCTTCGTCTACCTGGCTTACCTGGTGGCGGCGATGCTCTTCGTCTTCGGACTGAAGATGCTCTCATCGCCGCGTACGGCCCGCAAAGGCAACCTGGTGGCGGCGCTGGGCATGCTGATCGCCATCCTGGTGACGCTGATCGACCAGGCCATCGTGGGCTTCGGCACCATCCTGGCCGGGGCGATCGTGGGCGGGGCCATCGGGGCCATCGCCGCCAAGAAAGTGCCCATGACCGGCATGCCCGAGATGGTGGCATTGTTCAACGGCTCGGGCGGCGCCGCCTCGGCGGTCGTGGCCCTGGCCGAGTACATGCGCTATACCGACCCCGAAACGCAGATGCGCGGCGACACGGCGCTGACCATCGGCCTGAGCGTGCTGATCGGCATGGTGACGCTGACCGGCAGCGTGCTGGCGTTCGCCAAGCTGCGCGGCATCTCGATCAAGGGCGTGCGGCTGGGCAACCCGCTGGCTTTTCCGGGCCAGCACCCGGCCAATTTCCTGGCGCTGGCGGCGGTCTTTCTGCTGGTGATCATGCTGGCCTTCAGTCCGGGGGCCGGCTGGGCGGTGGCCATCGTCTTCATCATCGCCACCATCCTGGGCATCACGCTGGTATCGCCGATCGGCGGGGCCGACATGCCGGTGGTGGTTTCGCTGCTGAATTCGTATTCGGGGCTGGCGGCCTGTGCGACCGGCTTCGTGCTGGAGAATACCGGCCTGATCATCAGCGGCTCGCTGGTGGGTGCGTC
>CAZRSM010000382.1:0-17132 GCA_964602755.1 uncultured Planctomycetales bacterium | reverse complement strand
TGCGGCGCAATTGCGCGATCAGCCGCTGGTCGCCGACGATGATGCCGGCCTGCGGGCCGCCCAGCAGTTTGTCGCCGCTGAAGAGCACCAGGTGGCTGCCGGCGCGCAGTGAGTCGCGCACCGCCGGCTCCTCCCAGCTCTGCGGCCACAGCGTCTGCTCCTGCTCGCGGCCGGGCGGCGGAGCGAAGTGGTCGAGCAGCCCGCTGCCCAGGTCGTCGATGACCACGATCTCGTGGCTGCTGTATTTGCGGGCCAGCTCGGCCAGTTGGCCGACCGACGGGGCGGTGGCGAACCCCTCGATGCGGTAGTTGCTGGTGTGAACGTGCAGCAGGGCGGCGGTCTCGTCGTCTATCGCCCGCTCGTAGTCGGCCAGATGCGTGCGGTTGGTGGCGCCGACCTCGACCATCCGGCAGCCGGCAGCGGCCATGATCTCGGGCATGCGATACGAGCCGCCAATCTCCACCAGTTGCCCGCGCGAGACCACCACCCGCCGGGCCGCGGCCAGCGTGTTGAGCACCAGGAACGTCGCGGCGGCGTTGTTGTTGACCACCAGCGCGTCGGCGGCGCCGGTCAGCTCGCGCAGCAGCGGCCGCAGGTGATCGTGGCGCTGGCCGCGGGTGCCGCTGGGCAGGTCGATTTCGAGATTGCAGTAACCGGCCGCCACGTCGTTGATGGCCTCCAGGGCCTCCGGAGCCAGCGGAGCGCGGCCCAGGCCGGTGTGCAGCACGATGCCGGTGGCGTTGATGACGCGCCGCAGGCTGGGCAATTGCCGGCGGTACAGCTCACGGCGGACATCGAGGGCGATCTGCGGCACTTCCAGCGACGGCTGCCGACCGGCCAGAATCTCGCGCCGCCGCTGCTGCACCACGGCTCTGATACAGCGCAGCAGCTCGCAGCGCGGGAACTCGTCGAGCAGATTGGCGATGGCCGGCTGGTTGAGCAGGCTGTCGACGGCGGGGATGCGCCGCAGAAGGGCTTGCAGACTCGTGTGGTCGGCCGCGTCCATGCGCACATCATAACCAGGGGGCTGCGTCGCCGGCCAGCCGCCGCCCCAGGCGAGCTTGTGCTTTGGCCGGCGGCTTCGATAATGCGGTCATGAGCGACATCACACCCGTGAGAGTCGGGCTGATCGGCTGCGGCAACATCAGCAGCGTGTATCTGGGCAACGCCAGGCGGTTGCGGTCGATCGAGATCGTGGCGCTGGCCGACCGTTTGCCCCAGCGGGCCGAGCAGCGGGCGCGCGAGTTCGACATCGGGCGCGTCTGCACCGTCGACGAGCTGCTGGCCGACGACCAGATCGAGCTGGTACTGAACCTGACCACGCCCGAAGCCCACGGTCTGCTCGGACTGCGGGCGCTGGAGGCCGGTAAGGCGGTCTACAACGAAAAGCCGCTGGCGATCGCGTTGGCCGACGGGCGGCGGATGGTCGAGCTGGCGCAGCAGCGCGCCCTGGTGTTGGGCTGCGCACCGGACACCTTCCTGGGCGGGGCGTGGCAGCAGGCTCGCGAGCTGGTCGACGCCGGCGCGATCGGCGAGGTGGTGGCCGGAGTGATGTTCATGCCCAGCCACGGCCCGGAAAGCTGGCATCCCGACCCCGAGTTCTACTACCGGCCCGGCGGCGGCCCGCTGCTGGACATGGGACCGTACTACCTGACGGTGCTGGTGAGCCTGCTGGGACCGGTGCGGCGGGCAGTGGGCATGGCGCGGGCCAGCTTCCCGACGCGCACCATCACCAGCCGGCCCAGGGCCGGCCAGCGCATCGACGTGCAGGTGCCCACGCACGTGGCGGGCGTGCTCGAGCTGGCCGGCGGGGCCATCGTCACACTGCTGACCAGCTTCGACATCTGGCATGCCAACCTGCCGCCGATCGAACTGTACGGTGCCGACGGATCGCTCGGTCTGCCCGACCCCAACGGCTTCGGCGGCCGTGTGCGGCTCCGCAAAGCCGACGACGAGCAGTGGCAGACCATCGATCCGCGGCCACGCTACCTCGACAACTGGCGCGGGCTGGGACCGGCCGACGCGGCCCGCGCCCTGCGCAGCGGCCGGCGCCCGCGGGCCGACGGTACGCTGGCGCTGCACGTGCTCGAAGTGATGCACGCGATCCTCCAGGCGTCCGAATCCGGACGGTGCATCGAGCTGACCACCACCTGCGACCGGCCGGCCCCGCTGGAGGAGCAGGAGGAGCTGTGAGCCATGTCCGAGCGAGCGAAGATCCGGTTCGGCATCTGCGGGTTGGGCTTCATGGGCCGGCAATACTGCGCACACCTGGCCGGCCACCGCGACGCGCTGGTGGCGGCCTGGTGCGATACCGATCCGCAACGCCGCGCCGGCCGCTGGGACGAGGAGGTGGGCAACCTGCCGGCGGCCGCGACGGCCCGCCAGGCGGCCGCGGACGTGCGGCCCCATGAGCGCTGGCAGGACCTGATAGCCGACGACGCGCTCGATGCCGTGGCGGTGACGCTGCCGACCGCCCTGCACGCCGACGTGTGCGCGGCGGCACTGGCAGCCGGCAAGCACGTGATCTGCGAGAAGCCGATGGCCCTGACGCTGGCGGACTGTGATCGGATGATCGCCGCCGCGCGGGACAGCGGCCGCACGTTGATGATCGCCCAGTGCATCCGCTTCTGGCCGCAGTACGAAGAAATCGAACGCCGCGTGCGGACCGGGGAGATCGGTCCGGTGCGTTTCGCGCGGCTGCGGCGGCTGGCCAGTGTGCCGGATTATTCGGCCGGCGGCTGGCTGCTGGATGCCCGGCTCAGCGGCGGGGCGCTGTTCGATCTGCACGTGCACGACGTGGACTTCGCCCAGTACCTGCTGGGCGTGCCGCAGGACGTGCAGGCCGTGGGACTGACCGGACCGTCGGGCGGTATCGACCAGGTGGCGGCCCTGTATAGCTACGAGGACGGCCGCTACGCCGTGCTCGAAGGAGGGTGGCTGCTGTCCGCCCCGTGGCCGTTCGAGATGGCCATTACCGTGGTCGGCGAGCGCGGCACGCTCGATTGGAGCATGAACGCCGGCCCCCAGGTGCGGCTGTACCGCGGCGGCGCCACGGCCGAGCTGATCGAGGTGCCCGGCCAGACCGGCTGGCAGCGCGAGCTGGATTACTTCATCGAGTGCCTGCTGGCCGGCAGACCGCCCCGGCGCTGCCTGCCCGAGTCGTCACGCCAGAGCATCGAGCTGGTGTTGCGTGAAAAGGCCGCCTGTGAGCGTGGGGGAAGGCACTGAGGCTCCGAGGCTCGGCGGCCGCGCGGGCCTGCCGGGTATTCTCTAGCGTTCCGGACTCTGCTCACTGTTTGCTGCTACGTGATCAGCGCCGGGCTGGGGCGGCGGTGCTGGAGCATCTGCACGATGCGGGCGGGGATCTCGGCCGGGGGGGCGACGATGTCGGCGGCGCCCAGCTCCTGGGCGACCCTGGGCATCCCGAAAACCACGCAGCTCTGGGCGTCCTGGGCGGCGGTCAGGGCTCCCGCCCGGCGCAGCCGCAGCAGGCCGCGGGCGCCGTCGTCGCCCATGCCGGTCAGCAGAATGCCGATCGCAGCCGCGCCGCAGGCCGCCACGGCCGAGTCGAACAGCACGTCGACGCTGGGGCAGTGGCGGTTGACCTTGACCTGGTGTGTGTACTTGACGTACCAGCCGCCCTGGGCGTAGCGGCGGATTTCGAGGTGCGTATCGCCGCGGGCCACCACGCCCATCTGCGGTCGCAGCGGCTGGCCGTCGCGGGCCTCGGCAAAGCCCAGCGGGCCGGCGCGGTCCAGGCTGGCCGCGAACGAGGGCGTGAACATGGCCGGCATGTGCTGAACGACCACGCACGCCGGCGCGTCGGCCGGCATGTGGGCCATCAGCTCCTTGAGGGCCTCCGGGCCGCCCGTCGAGGCTCCGATCACGATCAGGCAGCGCCGCGGGTCCAGGCCGGCGCGGCGAAACGACCAGGCCACGCCATCGGGCGGGGCCGGCAGCGGTGGCTGCGGCGGCCGGGCGCAGGCCACCGCCTGCCGCAATCGGGCCGCCAGTTCGGCGGCGAAGCGCTTCCAGCGCGTCAGCAGCAGCCGGCGCGGCGGGGTTATCACCTCGAGCGCCCCGTGTCCGAGCGCCAGCATGGCCCGCGGGCCGTCACGGCGACCGTCGCCGCAGGCGATCAGCGGGACGGGGTAGTGTTCGTGAAGGTCGTCGAGCAGCCGCTCGAGCTGATCGGCCGGCCAGGCGAGATCGAGGACGATGGCGTCGGGATGGTGGGACAGGATGAGGCGGCGCAGTGTTTCGAAAGTGTCGGCCTGCGGCAGGACGCGCAGGGCGGGCAGATGTCGCAGGGCCTCGGCCAGCGCCTGATACCAGCGTCGCCGCGGCGAGACGACCAGGACGCGTAACGGGGCGAGGCGTTTCACGGCTGCGGCTTTCTCCCGCCGTCTGCGGCCGGATGGACGGCGCGCGCACCGGACCGGTGCGGTGCCGGCGGCTACTTGCGATAGATCGTTGGCATCACGTAGGTCAGCGGGTGCCTGACGTTGTTGAGGCTCTCGGAGTGTCCGATCAGCAGATAGCCGCCATCGGCCAGCACCGCGCTGAACCTGGCTACCAGTCGCTCCTGGGTCGGTCGGTCGAAGTAGATCATCACGTTGCGACAGAAGATGATGTCGATCTTGTTGCGGAACGGGAACCGCTCGTCCATCAGGTTGAGCCGCGCGAAACGGACCAGGCGTCGCAGGTCGGGGTGTATCTGAAAGTAGTTGTCGCCCATCTCCCGGGCCGGGACCAGATAGCGCTTCTTGAAGGCGGCCGGCACCTTGGCGACGCGCTGGGCTTCGAAGATGCCCTCCCGGGCCTTGGCCAGCACACGTGTGGATATGTCGGTCGCCAGTATCTTGAACTCCAGGCCGCTGTGTCGCCGTGCCAGGTCGTCCATCACCATGGCGATGGTGTACGGCTCGTCGCCGCTCGAGCAGCCGGCGCTCCAGATGCGGATGGGGTGGTGTTTGCGGCGCTTGTCGCGGATCCACTCCTCGGTCGTCTTGCGCAGAAAGTCGAAGTGCCGCGGCTCGCGGAAAAGGTAGGTGGTGTTGGTGGATATCAGATCGATCAGGATGGTGAGTTCCTGGCCGCTGGTGTCGCCCTTGACGAAGTTGTAGTACTCGCGATAGCTCTTGAAACCGCCCTCGCGCATACGCTTGCCCAGGCGCGCCCGCACCAGGTGCATCTTCTGGTCACCGAGGTTGATGCCGGCGTGCTGGTAAACCAGGTCGCGGAACAGCGCGTACTCGGCCTTGGTCAGTTCCGGGACGGTGTCGGTGCTGGACATCCCAAACTACCCCTTGCGCGGACCCGGAGGAAACTCCCCACGACGCTGCGGACGGGCCGGCGACCGCCGGCCGGCGGCCTCAGCTTCACTGCGGAACCCGGTCGTGGACGCAATGGAACGGCTCGCCGTCCACGGTGAGCTGGCAGTACACCTCGCCCGGGCGGGGGTCGATGCGCGGGGCCTCGCTGCACTCGGTGACCGTCGGGATCGACAGGTCGAAGACCGGCCCGGTGCCGTGCCAGGCGGTCACCAGGTGTCCGCAGGCCACGTTCATCAGCTCCCGCAGGGCGTCTGGCGTGCCGTTGTCCACCTCTTCGTCATCCGGGTCGAGGCCCAGTATGTTGGCGGCCAACTGGGCAGCGAAGTCGCGCGTACACCAGCAACGCAGGCGGCCGGACACCGGTCCGCGATAGCGGATCTCGCACTCGAGCCACACCGATCCCGGTGGCGGGTCGGCCGGCTCGTCGTCACTGACCAGAAAGGCCAGGTCGCCGAGCACGTCGCCGATGATGTTGGCCAGACTTTCACGAGTCGCTGCGCCGGGGTTCGGATCCATCTCGATCTCCAGTCGGTTGCTCTGTGTGATTCTCGAAACGCGAAACGTCCACCGTCCGCGTGGAGATTGGCGTCTGCGAGCCGCTGCGCTCATCGATCAGCAGCACCTGGCGCTGCGCGTCGCTGCGCTGGATGCGCAGGGGGCCTTTGGTGGCGGTCTTGATCACGACCTCTTCGAGGCCGAAGACAATCACGACGCCCGGATACAGCATCCCGCAAATATGCACAGCCACGTCGGGTTCGTCGGGTCGGGCGGCCGCGAGCATCTGCTGGCGCTGCTCGAGCAGCTCGTCGATGGCCAGCTCGAGCTCGTCGGCCTTGCACATCAGCTCGGTGGCCTGCTCGCGCTGCTGGGGCGTGAGCCGCTTGAGGTTGGCCATCAGCGGACTGATGCGCGTGCGGATCTGCTCGGCGGCCTTGCGCTGTTTTTCGGCGGCCGACTGCATCTGCTGGGCCTCGTGGAGCACCGCTCCGTCGATGCCGACCGCCAGCCGCGTAGGCACGCCGGCCTCGCTGCCCAGGTGCTTGACCACAGCGCCGTTGCGGGCGTGGATCTCGCCGCCGATGACGGTGGCGTTGTCGGCCCGCAGCTTGCCGCGGGTGCGAATCGTGCTGTTGATGATCTCCTTGGCGACGCACACGTCACCCTCGGCTTCGACCACCGCCTCGTCGCACAGATGGGCGCTGAACGAACCCCCGGCCCGCACCACGAATCCGGAATTCTGCCCGAACAGGCCGCGCCGGATGGTTATGTCGCCGCCAGCCTCGAGCCGGGCCGACTCGACGTCCTTTTCGATCAGCAGGTTGCGCGTCGTGCGCACCGTGAAGTTGGGCTTGACCACGCCGCGGATGTGCACGTCGACCACGGCGTCGATGTTCCCGGAATCGAAATCAACGTCGCGCGGGACGTAGAGCACGTCATTCATGTAGATGGTGTGCCCGTCCTGCTCGAGCCGGCCGGCGATCTCCGTTTCCACCTCGCCGGTCTGCTCGTCGGCCAGCCGCAGGCCCTTGCCCAGTACCACCGGCATGCCCTTGCGCCGGCGCGGCTGAATCTCCTGGCCGAAGATGTCGCGCCCGGGACGACCATCGACCGGCGGCCTCAGCGTGCCGATGCGCCGGCCGGCGTCGATCGTCAGGATCGAATTCATGCTGTAGTAGTCGGCCTGCTCGTCGGTGTCCCAGCGCTTGAGCTTCTGCTCGAACTCCTCGAACCAGACGAACTCACCGTCCTGAGCTTCGACCGGGGCCTGCCCTTCGGCGATCAGATAACGCTCGGGCAGCTCGCCCGGCGCGTCGCTCGCGGCGCACGCCTGCCGGACGAGTTGCAGGTATTCGTCGACCCGCCGGCGGACGCCGTCAGTCAGCTCGATTTTCTTGGCGCTCAGTGCCAGCAGGATCTCCTGCTCATCAGGGGCAGCGAAGCCGGGCAGGTTGACGCCGCTGGTGACCAGCCACGCGCGCAGCCGATCGCGAGAGACCTCGACGTCGAAACTGCTCTTCGAACCGGTCTGCCGATCCATGGTATGCACTCTTTCCGTGGCCGCGGGGGGCGCGGGCTGGCACGGGCACTGCCGCACCATCACCGTAACTATCGGCACCGCCGGCAGTAGGCGTGTCTAATGCAGGCGATGTTCGGTAAATCGCGCTGGGTCAGCGGGTTGCGGGCCGCGGCGTCGCGGCCGCTCTGGCGGGCACGTCCGATATCGTGCCCCGGGCGGCGCCTACCAGTTGATGTCGGACAGGTCGGGATTCAGCAGCACCAGCACCATCGTGCGGGCATTGAACAGGGCGTGGATCAGCACGCACAGCCACAGCGAGCGGTAGCGCACCCGCACCACGCCCAGCACCAGTCCCATCGTGGCCAGCGGTACCACCGCCTGCGGCTGGACCATGTGGATCAGCCCGAAGAACACCGCCGAGCCGATCACGCCCACCCAGGCCCGGCCCGAGACGCTCCACAGCCCCTGCAGCAGGATGCCGCGGAAAAACAGCTCCTCGGCCAGCGGGGCGACCACCACCGCCGAGAAGACGAGCTGGACCAGGCCCCAGTGGCCCCAGGCACTGTGGCGGACGGCTTCGAGCACCGCGTGCTGGGGCCAGGGGGTGTCGGGATAGAGCCAGCGCCACAGCACATCGGCGCCTTGCAGTTGGCAATAGGCCAGGGCCATGACCACCAGCACGCCGCCGACCGTCAGCCCGGCCGTGGCTGCTGCGCCGCGGCGCGGCGAGTCGGGAAAGGCCGGCAACTTGCGCAGCGTGGCCAGCATGAGCAGGCAGACCAGCAGCTTGACGCTGTCTTCGGCAATGCGGGCCAGGTGCCAGCTGCCGGCACCCACCGCGGTCTGGGCGGTGGGCGTGACGCCGAGCGCCTGGAGGATTGTCGCCGCCACCACCATCAGCGCCAGGAACACCAGCAGAATCGCGATCACCAGCAGCGGCCCGGGGCCACGCGGGGCCGTGTCGGGCACGTCGAGCGGGTCGCGCGCCGGCGGTCGCAGATGGCGCAGCAGCCAGCCGCCCAGCAGCAGCGCGCCAACGACGCGCACGGCGGCGTCGATGGGCAGCAGGGTCATTTCGCTGACGGCGGCCACTGGCTCACTCCACAGGCTTCTCCAACGTCCAGTCGTCGATGACGTTGCCGTCGAGGTCGATCTGCTTCAAACGCAGCCGCGGGCCGCTGATCTCCAGAAACGTGAAGCTGAACACCTCGTTGTTGAGTACCGCGATGTAGTCGGGCCGCTCGTCGAGCGGCAGGGCTTCGTACAGGCGTGCCCCGCCGGCGCCGGAAACGACGTAGACCGGCCCGGTGCCGTCGGGCGACCTGCGATGATCGCGCACCGGCCAGGTGCGCTCGTACATGTGGTCGTGGCCGCTGAAAACCACGTCCACGCCCGCATTCTCGAACGTCGGCCCCAGGGCGCGCTGGATCTGCAGGCGCGGCGGGTGCTTGCCGGCGGTGTACGGCGGCCGGTGGAGCACGACGAACCGCCAGGTGGCAGTCTCGTCACCCAGCACCTGCGCCACCCAGGGCGCCACCTGCCTGGCCAGGACCTGCTCGTCCAGCTCGCTGTTGATCACCACGAACCGGGCGTTGGCATAGTCGAACCAGTAGCACTGCTCGGTCGGCACGCCCGGCGGCCCGTTCTCGGGCAGCTCGAAGACCGCGAAAAAGGGCGAGTCTTCCACCGGCGGAAACACATCGTGGTTGCCCACGCACGGCCAGAACACCGCGCGGCGCAGCAACGCCGCATACGGCTCGAAGAACCGTTCGCGGTAGAGGTAACGCTCGCCGCGGCTGTAGATCAGATCGCCGGTGTGCACGACGAAGTGTGGCTCGGCGGCCGTGATGCGCCGGGCCAGCAGGTATTGCGCACGGGTGCCCTTGCCGCTGTCGCCGAAGACCGCGAAGGTCCACACGGCCTCGGGCGAGCGCGGCGTATGCAGCCGGTCGGCGGCCAGCGTGCGGCCTGCCAGGCGGATGCGGTAGGGCAGCTCGGTATCCAGCGGCAGCTCGTCGAGCGTCGCCGCGCAGCGTTTGCCCTCGCAGCGGGCGACGATCGGCGACCGGCCTTCCAGCTCGACCGTCAGCGCGGCACTGGTCGGCCGCGAGAGATACCAGATCACGTCCACGCTCGTGCCGCGCATGTTCTGCAGGAAGGGGCCTTCGTAGATGAACGCCGGCAGCAGCCAGGGCCAGATCGGCACCAGGGCCAGGGCCGCCAGTACGAACAGGAAGGCCCCCAGCAGTACGCGCCGGCGCCGCTGGCGTCGCTGCGCGTCGCGGGCCGCCTCTTCCTCGGCGGTGTACTCGCTGGTGGCGGGGTCGAAGTCGGGTGACGAGGGAGTGGTCATGGCTGCTTCCCGTTTGCTGGCGACCGGGGCCGGCTCGCGGCCGCGGGGCGCTCGCGCTGGTACCACCGGCGGAAGGCCGCATGCCCGGCCTGACGGTGCTTGTCACGCCGGTAGCCGGCGAAGGTCGGGTCATCCTCGGCGGTCAGCAGGCCGAAGCGCTGCGGCTGGAGATCGTAGAGCCGGCACAGGGCGAAGAGCGCCGCATCGCCGACCGTCTGGCCCGCCCGCGTGTCGTCCGCCTCGTAGCGCCAGCGGTGCGGCGACGGGTCGTCGATGAAGGCGTACAGGCTGGGCGCCACCGAGCGGTCACCCAGCTCGCCCAGGATGCGGATCGTCTCGGCCCGCTGGTGGATGTCCCAGCAGGGCGAGTGGCCGAAGTAGTCGAGCGCCGCCCGCACTGTCGGAGCGCCCGCGCGCCACCCGCACAGCCCGATCACGCGGATGGACTTGAAAACGATGGTCGCCACCGCGCCCGCCAGGTCGCGGTTCTCAGCTCCGAAGTAGCCCGACTCGACCGCCGCCGTGGCACCGGCCACGTAGCGGACCAGGTTGCGGGCCACCACGCGGTCATGCAGTCTGGCGGCCCGCTGTAGCGCCGCGTGGATCACGTCCTCATCGTCGTCGTTGACCTTGGCGGCCAGCAGCACCCCCGCGCCGCTGTCGGGCTCGAGCGGGACGCGGCGCACCGCCGCCAGGCGGACGCGATAGCTGGCGTCGAACAGCTCCCGCGTCAGCCCGGGATGGCGCCGGGCGAACTCGTCGACCAGACGCCGATCCTCGGGCGGCAGATCGAGCCGCACGACCTGCAGCCGCAGTTCGCGTTCGATGCGCACCAGGGCGGCGCGCAGCCGAACCTGCTGCTCGATCGGCCGCTGGTCGAGCGAGCCTATGGCCGACACCAGCGGCACAACCAGCGTCTCGACCAGCCGGTCTTCGGCGCCGGCCGCGGCGGCCTGCTCGCCGGTGGCGACGGTCTCGACCAGCTCGCGCAGGGCGGCGCGGCGCGGCGCCTCGCCCGAGCGGCAACCCGCAGACAGCAGGGCCACGCCGGCGACGGCGAGCAGGGCGACTGGAGCGCGGACTGGAAGACTCATCGCTGCGGCTCCGAGCGGGGCACCTAGCCGGCCTGGCGGCCGCCGAGCTTGCGGGCCAGGGCCTGGGCCACGTTGTGCGGCACCAGGCGTTCGATGCGCTCCAGGTTGCCGCCGCCCATTTCGAAGATCTGCTTGACGTAGGTGCTCGAGGTCAGCACGTGCTGGTCGCTCGTGGGCAGGAATACGGTCTCGATGCCGCCGATCGCCAGGTTGAGGCTGGCCTGCATCAGCTCGCTGCTCAGGTCGGTGGCGTCGCGGATGCCGCGGATGATGGCCCGTCCACCGATGCGGCGGACGAAGTCGATCGTCAGGCCGTCGTAGCTCTCGGCGCGGACGTTGGCGAGGTCGGTCAGGTGGGGCCGCAGCAGCTCGAGCCGCTCGTCAGGCGTAAACAGGTCGTCCTTGTCGGGGTTCTGGCCGACGCCGACGATCAGCTCGTTGAACAACTGTGCCGCCCGGCGGATGACGTCGAGGTGCCCGTGGGTGACCGGATCGAACGACCCGGGGTAAACGGCGATGATGTGGTTGGTGGCGCTGCTCATGCGTTGGTCCGTGCTGGCCTGGTTGCGGTTCGCTTACGGCAGGGATTGTAGCGTCGCCGCGTCGCGGGCGCAAGCGAAGCCTAGCGGCGCCGACTGCGTTGGGCGAGGAACTCGATCAGGGCCTGGTCGAAGCGCATCGACGTGTCGAGCGGGACGTAGTCGGCCTTGAGGACCGCCAGTTGCGCAGCGAGCTGCTCGCGCCAGCGCCCCAGGGCCTGGCGGTAGGCCGCCCGCACGGCATCGGCGTCGACCTGCACCGCCCGGTGCGTCTCGGGATCCTCGAGCCTGACCGCGCCTTCGAACGGCAGGCGCACCTCGCGGCTGTCGAGAATGTGCATCACGATCAGGTCGTGGCCGCGGAAACGCACGTGGTGCAGAGCCTGCATGAGCTCGTGCTGGTCGGTCAGCAGATCGCTGAGGATCACCACCAGCCCGCGGTGGACGATGCGCTCCAGCGCCAGATGGATGCCGCGCGCCAGCCCGGTGGTGCCCGCCGGCCTGATGGTGGTCAGCACCGTCAGCAACTGGATCAGATCGGCGCGGCGCGAGCGCGGCGGCAGCAGGTGCTCGAGTCCTTCCGAGATCACGCCCAGCCCCACCGCGTCGCCCTGACGCGTCACCAGGTAGCCCAGCGCGGCAGTGAGGTGGATGGCATAATCGAGCTTGGTGGGGTGCCGGTCGGAGGTGGCGCCCCACAGCCCCACGCGCCCCATGCTGGCCGAGGCGTCGACCAGAATGTGGCAGTCGAGGTGCGTTTCGGCCTGGTATTTGCGCACGAACAGCCGATCGGTGCGGGCAAAGACGTTCCAGTCCAGCGTGCGCAGATCGTCGCCGGGCACATATTTGCGGTGCTCGCTGAAGTCGGTGCTCAGGCCCTGGAAGGGCGAACGGTGCAGCCCGGCCACGAACCCCTCGACGATGAAGCGGGCCCGCAGGTCGAGACGGGCGACCTGCTGCACCACCTCCGGGTCGAGATACTTTGCCAGCGAACTCATCGAGGCTCCGACAAGCGCGGCGCCGCAGCGCCGCCACGCGAGGGCCGCCTAGCGCCGCCGGGCCATCGGCCGCCGGATGTTGCCGGCGGTGGTCTTGCGGCGGACCTTGCGCGAAGTCAGGACCTGCTGGGCCTTGTTCGGGTTGGAGACCTTGAAGATGCCCAGGGTCTTGCCGTTGCGGGCCCCGGTGGTGCAGTAGGCGTAGTGCACCTGTATGTGTTCCTGGTCGAGACGCTCGATGACGTCGGCCAGCGCGCCGGGGCGGTTGGGCAGCGTGGCGGTCAGGACCGAGGTCTCGGTATGGGGAATGTCGAGTTCTGCGAGGGCCTGTCGGGCCTTGGCGGCGTCCTCGGGGACCAGACGCAAGACACGGTGTTCGGTCGAGTCCATCATGCTCATGGCCACGATGTTGATCTTGTTGGCGGCCATGTGCTGCACGAGGCGGCCGAGCTGGCCGGGACGGCTGGGAATGAACACCGAGAACTGCGTTTCGGTCCTGGGGGTGTTGTTGTTCATTTTTCAGACTCCCTCGCGGTGACGTCGGCGGAGATTGCCGCCGAACGGTTCACGACCGACGATAGCAGGGGCCGGTCGCCGTCATCATCATGGCGGGGCAGCCGCCCTCACCATTCTGCAGGCGATCGCTCCCCTCACAATGGCTGCCTGTTGCCGACCCTGCCTATGGCAGACGACCGCTGGCAGGTCGAAGGTCGCAGGCTTATCATCGCTGGAACGCGCGCGGTTACCGGCGCTGTGCGTGTCATGGCTGGTGGGCAACTTGACTGCTGGTGCGAGGCCCATGGATGCCCCGTAAGCGAAACACCCAACCGATGACGACGTGGTCCCAACGGATACTCGAGTATATCGCCAAGCACCCCGACCGACCACTCAAAGCCCGTCGGTTGGCCCGCGAGCTGGACCTGCCCGAGAACCTCTATCCCGAGTTCCGCGCCCTGGTGCGCGAGATGCTCGCCGACGGCCGGCTCGTGCTCGGTCCCGGTCGCACACTCAACCTGCCCGCCCGCAGCCCGGGCACTTTCCGCGGCATCTTCCGCAGCAACCGCCGAGGCTTCGGATTCATCGAAGTTCCGGGCCAGCCCGACATCTACGTGCCGCGCCAGCGCACCCGCGGAGCGCTCGACGGTGACGAGATCGAGGCCCGGCTGATCCGCCCGCGCTACTCGGGCGAGCTGCGGGCCGAGGTGGTCAGCATCGTCAAGCGGGCCACGGTGCGCTGGGTGGGCGTGCTGCAGCGCCGCCGGCGGACGTTCCTCATCGAGCCGCTGGGTCGCGGCGCGGCCCCGCTGGTGGTGATCGCCCCACAGGACGTCGGCCAGGCCCGCCCGGGACAGATGGTGGTGGTCGAGCCGCGCCAGGAGGTCTACGACGCCCGCCAGATCGACGGGCGCGTCACCGAGGTGCTGGGCGACCCGGAATCGACCCGCGTCCGCATCCTCGCGGTGATCCGGCGCTTCGGACTGCCCGACGAGTTCCCGGCCGCGGTGCGGCGCGAGGCCCGCAAGGTGGCCGAGCGCTACGCCGCCGACCCGGCCGCGGCGGCCGCCGGCCGCGAGGATCTGCGCAAAAGGCTGACGATCACGATCGATCCGCCCGACGCGCGCGATTTCGACGACGCCATCACGCTGCGCCGCCGGCCGCACGACCGCTGGGAGCTGGGCGTACACATCGCCGACGTGACGCACTTCGTGCGGCCCGAGGGGGCCTTGGACCGCGAAGCCCGCCGCCGCGGCACCAGCGTATACTTTCCCGGCCAGGTGGTGCCGATGCTGCCCGAGGAGCTGTCGGCCGATGTGTGCAGCCTGCGCCCGGGTGAAGACCGCCTGACCCGCAGCGTATTCATCACCTACGACGCCGGCGCCAACGTCGTCGCCACGCGCTTCGCCAACACCGTGATCCGTTCCAACGCCCGGCTGACTTACGACGAGGTGACCGAGGTGCTCGAAGGCCGCGCGTCGGGCATGCCCCCGCGGATCGAGCAGTTGCTGCACAACGCCGCCGAGCTGGCCCGCCGGATACGCCAGCGGCGTCTCCAGGCCGGCATGATCGAGCTGACCTCGCTGGAGGTCGAAGTGCGACTCGACGAGCAGGGCAAGGTGGTCGACGCCGGCCCGGCTTCGACCGACTTCTCGCACAAGATCATCGAGATGTTCATGGTCGAGGCCAACGAGGCGGTCAGCCGCTATCTGAACGAACAGGGCATCGCTCACCTGCGGCGCGTGCACCCCGAGCCGGAGCCGCAGGCCCTGCAGCACTTTGCCACCGTGGTCACCGCGCTGGGGTTCTCGGTGCAGTCGATTCCCGATCGGACGGCGCTCAATGCCGTGCTGGCGCGCGTGCGCGGCAAGCCGGCCGAGGCGGCCGTCAACATGCTGGCTCTGCGCAGCATGGCCCAGGCCACCTACAGCCCGGCCGACGAAGGGCACTACGCCCTGGCCAGTGACGACTACTGCCATTTCACCTCGCCGATCCGGCGCTATCCCGACCTCACGGTCCACCGGGCGCTCGCTGCCATGATCGCCAGGCAGGCCGGCCGGCGCAGGCGGCCGACCGCAGCGCTGCCCGACGAAGCCACGCTGGCCGAGCTGGGCCGGCAGACCAGCGAGTCGGAACGCCGCGCCCAGCAGGCCGAGCGCGAGGCCAGGTCCATGCTGGTGCTCACGCTGATGCGCGCCAGAATCGGCCAGGAGTTCGAGGGCGTGATCACCGGCGTGGCCAGCTTCGGCGCCTTCGTGCAGGTGCGGCCGTACTGCGCCGAGGGACTGGTCTCCGTGAGCGATTTCGACGACGACCGGTGGGATTACGACCACGACCGGGCCCGTCTGCTCGCGCGCCGCAGCGGCCGCGTGCTCACGCTGGGCCAGAAGGTGCGCGTAGTGGTGGCGGCGGTCGACGACCTGCGCGGCGAAATGACGCTTATTCCCGCTCCCCGCGCCCCGTGGGGCAGCCCGCAGGCGGACACCAGGCGCACCCCGGCCCGTCCGCGCCGCGGCCGCAAAGCGAACGCCCGCCGCCGGCGGCGCTGAGCAACCCCGCGATGCCGGCCGGTGGCATGCCGGCTACCGCCCGGCCGCGGGCCGCGTCGGCGGAGCCGGCTGTGTTCGTGGCGCCGGTTGCGACTGCGGCGGTTCAACGAGGATCGGGGGATGCCGGGCGGGCCGATGGGGGTGATCGCAACGCCGTCGATCACCGGCACGTTCTCGAACAGCAGCTCGCCGCCCCAGATCTCTGACAGCGACACCGCCCCCGCGATCACCAACAGCAGCCCCACGATGCTGGCGATGTTCAATGTTGTCATTATTCACCCCGGCATCCGGCGGCCTCTGCACATTGCGAGACGACCGCTGATGCTACAGGATGTTCTGCTGGCCATAAAGATGAACACGGCCGACCGGCGCGACGAGCCGGCGGACACGGTCCGGTGCCCGGGGCGCGCCGGCATCCCGGTGGCTGCCGCCTGGTGGCGCCCGGGCGCCCTTCAGGCCGGTTGGCAAGCGCGCCGATTGACGATTAGCATAGCCGGCAGGACCGGTGGGTTCGCGCATCGTGCCAGCAGAGCCCGGCAGGCGGGCGGCGCGGCGTTCACGTTGTCCTCTGAATCGAAAACCCGATGCGGTTACCGGTTGGTGAGATTGCTCGATGCGACTGATCGTGCTTGAAAACGGTGTGCGCCTGGCGGAGGTCGAGTGCCGCGAGCAGGCCGTCTACATCGGCTCGCAGAAGGACTGCGACATCTGCCTGCCCGCCGGGGAGCTGGCCGGCCAGGTCGGCGTCGTCTACGTCGAGGACGACGGCCGCTGGGTTTTCGAGCCGCTGGTCGAAGACGCGCCCGTGCACTTCAACGGTGCCCCGGTCGCTGAGAAGGTAGCCCTCTCGGGCGGCGACCAGCTCAAGGTCGGCAAGTTCGTGATCCGGGCCGAGGTCGAGGCGCCGCCGGTGACAGAACAGCCCGAGCAGGCGCCCAAGCCGCAGCGGCGGGTTTCGGTTGCCCGGCTGACGCAGTTCGTCAGCTATCAGCTCCCGCCGGGCACGTTGCTGCGCAAGCTCGACGACCGCATCACCGTCAGCCGCGGCCAGATCGTGCAGACCGGCCACGTCAACGTGGCCCTGGGGCGCTGCGCCACGGTCGAGGAGCTGATGGATACGACCCTCGACCAGCTCTTCGAGTGCTTCGGTGCTCAGCGCGTGTGGATCGGCATCCGCCGCGTCAACTACGGCCCGATGGAGTACGTCGAGGGCCGCCTGGCCACCGGCAAGACGGCGGCGCTGCCCGAGCCGGGCGAGAAGCTGATGCCGCGCGTGCTCGACCGCTCGCAGTTCGTGCTGTTGCCCAGCGGCGACGATTCTTACCGCGTCCCGGTACTCACCGGGCCGCTGCTGGGGCCGGACGGCCCGTTGGGGATGGTCTTCGTGGATGCCGGCGACAGCGGGCGGCGCTACGACGAGTGCGACCTGGACTTCTTCGTGCTGGTGATGAACAGCATCGCTGCCCAGCTCGACGCGATTTTCAAGGAGATGGTCCGCACGCGCGCCGCCATGCTCGAGGGCGAGGTCGCCGTTGCCCACGCCATCCAGACCAGGCTGACGCCGCGCAAGCTGCCGCAGTGGAAGGAGCTGCATTTCGGAGCTTTCCGCGAGATGGGGCACGAGCGCACCAGCGACATTTACGACGTGGTGCGGCTGCCGAACGACATGGCCCTGTTCATGATCGCCCAGACCAGCGCCACCGGCCCGCTGCCCAGCATGCTGATGGCCCAGGCGCAGGCGGCGTTTCGCG
>CAZRSM010000381.1:0-8447 GCA_964602755.1 uncultured Planctomycetales bacterium | reverse complement strand
GTGGGCCACAGAGCCGGCTTGCGCGGCGATTCTACCCGCCGGGCTGGTCCGGAGCCATGTCCCGGACCATAGTTGACATGCGAGCGGAGAGCGCGTGTGGGCCGCTTCGCGTCGGCCGGCTTGTTTCGGGCGAATGTGTCGCTTCGAACAGGGAATCCCACGCCCGTGCGCGGAGTTGTACGTATGGAGCCGGCCCCGGCCGGTGACGTTGCCGCATGGACAGCCACGAAGAACAAGTATTCGAAGAGTTGCTGATGCCACATCTGGACGTGCTGTATCGCGGGGCGCTGCGGCTGTCCGGCGACGAGCACGAAGTCGAGGACCTGGTTCAGGATACGTTCGTCAAGGCGCATAACGCCTTTGCGGGCTTCGAGTTGCGTGAGTTCGGCATCCGCCCCTGGCTGATACGCATCCTGCACAACACCTTCCTGAGCCGCCTGGCGCGACGCAAACGCGCCCCGGCCAGTGCCAACCAGCAGATGCTCGACGAGTTGGAGCGGCCCGACGAGAGGAGCGATGCCGTGACGCCGCCGGTGCTCGATCATGAAAAGCTCGACAGCGAGGTGCGCGCCGCGATGGGTCGGCTGTCCGAAGAACACCGTCTGATAATCACGCTGTGGGCCACCGGCGATTTCACGTATCAACAGATCGCCGAGATCATCGGCGTGCCGGTCGGCACCGTGATGAGCCGGCTGCACCGCGCTCGGCAGCAGTTGCTGCGCGAACTCGAGCATTACGCCCGCGAAAACCGCCTATTGCCCGGAGAATCCGCTACATGACCCTCGAACAGGCCCGAAAGCTGCTGGCCGTGTACGTCGTCGGCGAGCTGGATGCGCCCAGCAACGCCGAGCTGGTGCCGCTGCTCGGCCAGCATCCCGAGCTGCGGGCCGAGCTGGAACGCTGGCGCGCGCTGCGGGCCTGCGTCCAGCGGGTGGTCAACGCCCCGGCCGTGCCGAACGAGCTGCCGGGGCGCGTATGTCAACGGCTGGTCGGCCGCCCGCGACGCCAATATCGCCTGCGCTATGCCGCTACGCTGACGGCTGTCGCCGCCTTGGTGGCGCTGGTGGTGGCGGTCTGGCCGAGCATGTCGCGGGCCATGCCGACGGTGGTTGCCGACGATTTTGCACGGGTCCACCTGAGATGCGGGGTTCAGCGGCGGCACCGGGGTGTGAAGGTGGACCTGGGCCACATCGGGCATTTGCGCACCACGCTGGCCGAGCTGGCGCAGTATCCGGTGCTGGTGTCCGATCTGGCGCCGCTGGGCTGCCGCATCGACGGCGTATGTCGCTGTTTCCATCCCGCCGGCGACGAGGGCCCGCACGGCGTGCATGTCTTTTACCGAACGGAAGACGCCGAGCCGAAGGTGGTTTCGCTGTTCTCGGTGGATCGGCAGGTTTGCCTGGCCGATTGCGAGCGCCACCACGAGCACACCACCACGTATCGGCTGGGTCGCGCCGGCGAGGTGTGGGTCCGCGTCTGGGACGAAGGATTCAACTCGTATGCCGTCTGCGGGCGGAT
Source organism: uncultured Planctomycetales bacterium (assembly GCA_964602755.1). GTDB lineage: Bacteria > Planctomycetota > Phycisphaerae > UBA1845 > Fen-1342 > JALSRY01. The sequence continues at coordinate 6,929 of CAZRSM010000381.1, read as the reverse complement.
GGACCCGGCCGGGCTGAAACGCGTCGCCGACCGCGTACGTCTGGCGCTGCGCACGGGCCGGACGCTGCGGCTGGCGCAGGTCACGGGCGGGGTGGTCCGATAGTTTGCCTGTCGCGCATCGACCGTCGGGCCGGGAGCGTTTGCGGGCCGCGGTCGTCCCGCATGGTAAATTCGTAGCACCGAATATCGCAAAAAAAGTCCCCTCCCGGCATTTCCGATACGGTCAGCAGAGAACGTCAGGCACAGGCGCCGCCCGCGGCGCGCGGCCGGGCTACGACCGGGAGCAATTCATGCAGGCCGGCAAAGTTCGCGTTCTGATCATAGATGACAGCGCCGTCGTGCGATCGATCCTCAAGATCGCCTTGTCGGCCCACCCGCAGATCGAAGTCGTGGGCATGGCCGCCGACGGCGTCGAGGGGTTGCTGCAGATAAAGAAGCTGCGGCCCGACGTCTGCACCCTGGACGTCGAGATGCCGCGCATGAACGGCCTGCAGGTGCTGGATCACGTGGCCGGCAAGATACCCGTGGCCTTCGTGATGTGCTCGACGCTGACGCAGGCCGGGGCGCACACCACGCTCGAGGCGCTCCAGAAAGGCGCCTTCGATTACGTGGCCAAGCCGCAGCAGGGCGGCCTGGCGCGCGACCAGCGTTTCAGGCGCGAGCTGCACGAGAAGATCCTGGCGGCGGCCCGCGGCAAGAAGCGCCTGCGCAATCTGCAACGCGGTGGTGGTTCAGGCGGGCCAGTGCCGTCGGGCACCGGACGCCTGCCGCCCAGCAAGGCCCGCGGCTGGATCGTGGGCATCGGCATAAGTTGCGGCGGTCCGCAGACGCTCTACGAGATGCTGCCGATGTTCCCGAGCGACTTCGTGCCGATCCTGATCACGCAGCACATGCCGGCGGCTTTTACCAGGTCGTTCGCCACGCACCTGAACAAGGTCTGCGCGATGGAGGTCTGCGAGGCCGGGCACGGGATGGCGATCGAGCACGGGCGCATCTACGTGGCGCCGGGCAGCCATCACATGCTGCTGGAGCGCGTCGGCGTGGGGTTGCGGGTCAAGCTCGACGATGGTCCGGAAGTCTCGGGGCATCGGCCGTCGGTCGACGTGATGTTCAGTTCGCTGGCGCGCGTATGCCCCACGCGCTGCGTGGCGGTGATCATGACGGGCATGGGGCGCGATGGTACGGCGGGGATGCAACTGCTGCATCGCGCGGGCGCGCGCACGATCGCCCAGGACGAGGCCACCAGCCTGGTCTACGGGATGCCCAAGGCGGCGGTGGCCGCCGGCTGCGTGGAACGCAGCGTGGCCCTCAAGGACATCCCGCAGACGATTGCCGACCTGGTCGAGGGCAAGGCCCCCGCCCTGGCAAGCGGATAGACCGGACGTGCCGGCGGCCGGGCCCGCGAGGCGACTGATGGAGATCGGCTGCGTGCAACGAAACAACCACGCCGATCGCGACGATAAAGCAGATGGCCGGCCCGCGGTGCCGGCGGCGGTGCCCGCCGACCGCTGCGCCACTGATGCCGAGCCGGTTGCAGAGCATGGCAAAGGGAGTGGCAACGGTGGATGTCAAATACATCAATCCGTTCGTGGAAAGCGTCGACAACGTATTCCAGATGATGCTCAACGTGACGCCGCAGCGCCAGAAGCTCAAGCTGGGCACCGGCCAGCCGAACGGGGCGGCGGTGACGTCGCTGGTGGGCATCAGCGGCAAAGTACAGGGCGTCGTGGTTCTGCGGTTGCCGCATGAAACGGCGCTTGAACTGGCCAAGCGCATGCTGGGAACCGAGGTCAACGTCATCAACGCCGAAGTCGTCGACGCCGTTTCGGAGATTGTCAACATGATCGCCGGGTCGGCCAAGGCCAAGTTCGAGTATGACCCGCCGCTGGAGCTGGGCCTGCCGACGGTCGTGCAGGGCAATGACTACAACGTGAAATACCCGAGCGGGACGACCTGGCTCGAGATCCCCTTCGAAAGCGAAGCGGGCAACTTCTCGATGGAACTCACGTTCGAGGAGAACTGAAGGAATCCGACATGAAAGCTCTCGTTGTCGATGACTCGCTGACCATTCGCCGCATCGTAATCAAGGCCCTGGGGATGGCCGGTATCAAGGACACCGCCGAGGCCGCCGACGGGGAGGAAGCCATGAAGGCGGTCCAGGCCGACAGCTTCGACCTGATCCTGCTGGACTGGAACATGCCCAAGATGACCGGCATCGAGACCCTGCGCGCCCTGCGCTCGGCGGGCAACAAGACGCCGGTCATCATGGTGACCACCGAAGCCGAGAAGTCGCGCGTCATCGAGGCCATCAAGTCCGGCGCCAACGACTACCTGATCAAACCATTTTCGCCCGACCAGTTGGCTTCCAAGGTCAAGAACATCGTCGGCGCCCCGGCCTGACCCTGCCACTGCAACTGCCGCTTTCCGCTGTTCGCCGCCAGTCGCCGCTTACGGCGCCGGCGGCGTTGCTCTTTCCCGGCCCGGCGGCGGCTCGGGGGCGGCGGGTTGGCTGGCCGGGCGGGTCGCCAGAGTCGGGTCGTCCCCGGCGTCCGGGATACGCTTCTGCGTCACGTCTTCGACCCCCACGATCTTCCAGGTCTGCTCGCGCTGGGCGATGGTGAACAGCGCGGTGTACTCGTTGGTGCGACAGTGCGCGTGTCCCCAGTGACGCACGATGCCGCGCACCCGCCAGCGGGCCTTGACTTTGAAAGCCGGACTGCCGGTGCCCGGCTCCACGCCCGTCTCGACCAGGGCCGTGTCCAGAAAGTCGACCGACTGCACCCGCGCCACGGCGCCGCCCTGGTCGCGCATGATCAGACTGCGGTAGACCTCGGTGTAGATCTGATCCAGTAAATCGCCGGCCACGCTCTGGGCCAGCACGTCGTAGATGTCGCTCTCGGTGGTGTAGTCAAAGGCGCGATAGACGTTGCGCTGCAGGGTCTCGAACAACTCCACCGCCTGGCCGGCGTCGGGCAGCGCCACGCGCGGCTGCCACGGCAGCGGCACGCGCTTGACGTACTGGTGACGCGCCAGGCCCGCCGCCAGCAACGCTGCCACCGCCAGCGTCACCACCGGCCATCTCGCGCTGCGCTCGGCTCTGCGCAGGCGCCGCCCGGCCACCAGCAGACCGCCGCCGCCGAGTGCCAGGATCGCCAGCGAGGCCAGCGGCAGGGGTACGGTGCGCGGCTCGAAGCGCGCCACCACCGGCTTGATGCGCTGCTTGAGCGGCGTGGCGGGAGCGTGCCAGGTGTACTCGGGTTCCTCGGCGCTGAAAACGACCATGCGGTCCTCGCCGAAGGCCAGCAGGTCGGCGACCACTTCGACGGCGGTCGGCAGGCCGTAGACCGCGCGGGTCGGGTCCTGGGGGTAGAGCTCCCAGACCATGCGCACCTGCTTCGGGCGGCCCTTGGTGGGATAGCTCAGGACCAGCTCGACGTCCGGCGGATTGGCCAGCGGGTCCTCCTGGATGCCGGGCACGATGTAGGGCACGAAGCGCAGCTTCTCCAGCACCGGCAGCACGCGCACGCCGTCGATGTACACGGCGCACTTCTGCTTGAAGAACTCGACATAGCCCTGGCGGGTCTTTGCGGCGATCTGCTCGTCGACGAAACGGTAGACCTTCTGCGGAGCGTAGTAATAGAAATCGCGGTCCCCGTTGGCCACGATGGTCTTGCGCAGGTCGGCCGACATGAGCACGTCGTAACGCACTTCGCTGTCGGTGATGGTGATCTTCAGACCCATGTGCTGGCCGGGGTGGGCACTGGCCGCAGCGCTGCCCCAGGCCGCAACCAGCAGGACCGCCGCCACCACGTTCCACCGCCCGCCCGCCGGGCTCGCTGACCACGTTCTATCCAGTTGCTCCACGGCGGGCTACCCCAGTTTGAGTACCACTTCGTAACGGTCCGGCTCGCTCGATTCACGCACCTCGAAGCCCAGCTTGCGCACCAGGTTGAGCATGGCCACGTTGTCCTTGAGCACCTGGCCGACGATCTGCTTGAGGCCGCGCTGGCGGCAATAACGGATGATCTTCTGCATCATGGCCGTGCCCAGCCCGCTGCGTTTGAGGTCGGAGCGCACCATGATGGCGAACTCGGCCCGCGTGTTGTCGGGGTCGGCCACGCAGCGCACCACCGCCAGCGTCTCGGTCTGCTCGACCTGCGGATCGGTGGCGATGAAGGCCATCTCGCGGTCGTAGTCGATCTGCACCAGCCGGGCCATCTCGCTGGGCGGTATCTCACGGATCGTGCCCAACAGCCTGAACCGCAGGTCTTCGGGTGTCAGGTGGGCCACGAAGGCCTCGTGTGCCGGCTGATCCTCCGGACGGATGGGCCGCACCAGCACCTTGCGTCCCGACGGCAACTCGATCAGCTCCTCCAGCTCCTGCGGATAGGGCCGGATGGCCAGCCGATCGGATCCGCTGACGCCGGTGGCCTCGACGCGAATGCGCGCATCGAGCGCCAGCACGCCGCGCTCGTCGGCGTACAGCGGATTGATGTCCAGCTCCACGATCTGTGGCAGATCGACGATCATCTGCGAGACCTGCGTGAGCACCAGGCAGATCGCGTACAGGTCGGCCGGCGGGCGGTCGCGATAGCCGCGCAGCAGCCGATAGACCCGCGTCCGCGAGATCAGGTGACGCGCCAGGCTCAGGTTCAACGGCGGCAGCGCCACGGCGCGATCGCCGATCACTTCGACCGCCGTTCCACCACGGCCGAACAGGATCACCGGACCGAAGATGCGGTCGCAGGTCATGCCGACGATCAGCTCGTGGGCGTTGGGACGCAAGGCCATCTGCTGTACGGTCAGCCCGTCGATGCGGGCGCCGGGCACGTGCTCGGCGATGCGCCGCAGCATGCGCTCGGCGGCGCTGAGCACGTCGTCGGGCGAGTTGAGGCCCAGGATCACGCCGCCGACGTCGGACTTGTGCGTTATGTCGGGCGAGAGGATCTTGAGCGCCACCGGCAGGCCGAGCTGCTGGGCCAGCTCGGCGGCCTCGCTCGGCGTCCTGGCGACGCGGGTCTCGACCGCCGGTATCCCGTAGGCCATCAGCACCTGCTTGGCTTCCGGCTCGGTCAGCAGGTCGCGGCCTTCGGACAGGACCTGGTCGATCACGCTGCGCGCCCGGTCGCGCTGGGGCGAGAAGTCGGTCGGCAGCGAAGGGGGCACCTGGGTCAGGATCTCCAGGTTGCGCCGATAGCGCACCATGTGCATGAAGGCCCGCACGGCGTGCTCGGGCGTGTCGTAGGTGGGTATCTCGTTGTCGGCGAAGACCTGCCGCGCCGCGCCGGCCGCCTCGCCGCCCAGCCAGCTCGTGAGGATCGGCACCCTGGCGCGCTTGACCACGTCGACGATGGCCCGGGCCGAATCGAGCGGCGGAGCCACGGCACTGGGTGCGTTCATCACCAGGATGGCGTCGATGCCGGGGTCTTGCAGCAGGATGTCCAGGGCCCGCACATAGGTGTCGGCACCGGCGTCGCCGATCATGTCGACCGGGTTGCCGTGCGACCAGGTGCCGGGCAGGATCTGATCGAGGCGCTCGAGCGTCTGCGGGGACAGTTCGGCCAGTTGGCCGCCGTGCTCGATGAGGGCGTCGGTGGCGATGACGCCCGGGCCGCCGCCGTTGGTGAGGATGGCCAGTTTCTCGCCGGCCAGGGGGCGGGCACGCGCCAGGGTCTCGACCGCGTCGAACAGCTCGTCGAGGTCGAAGACGCGCAGGATGCCGGCCCGGCGCAGGGCGGCGTCGTAGACGTTGTCCGAACCGGCCAGGGCGCCGGTGTGCGAGGCGGCCGCCTTGGCGCCCTCCTCGAACCGGCCGGCCTTGATCGCCAGCACGGGCTTGTTGCGGGCGGCCGAACGGGCGGCCGACATGAACTTGCGGGCCTCGTCGGCGCCGATCGACTCCATGTACAGCAGGATGGCGCTGGTGTGCGGCGAGGTTCCCAGGTAGTCGAGCACGTCGCCGAAATCGACGTCGGCACTGTTGCCCAGCGAGACGAAGTGCGAAAAACCGATGCCGCGGGCCTTGGCCCAGTCGAGCGTGGCGGTGCAGAAGCCGCCCGACTGCGAGACGAAGGAGATGTTGCCCGACTCGATCGCGGTATGGGCGAAGCTGGCGTTGAGTCCCACCGCCGGCACGATCATGCCCACGCAATTGGGGCCCAGGATTCGCAGCATGTGCTGGCCGGCGGCTGCGAGCATGGCCTGCTGGATGGTCTGCCCGTTGCGGTAAGGCTCGGACAGGCCGGCGGTTATGACTGCGGCCGCCCGGGCGCCGCGCTGCCCGAGCTGGGCGATCACTTCGGGCACCGTCTTCGGCGGGGTGCAGACCACCGCCAGGTCGGGCGCCACCGGCAGACTGGCGATATCGGGGTATGTCAGCACGCCGGCCACGGCCTGGTACTTGGGGTTCACGGGCATGATGGGGCCGTCGAAGCCGCCTTTGAGCAGGTTGCGCATGACCACCCCGCCGATGCTGCGCGGGGCGTTCGAGGCGCCGATGACCGCGACCGAGCGCGGTTCGAAAAGGGCATCCAGATTGCGTATGCTCATGGGCCGTCACTCCCGGGCAATATGGGGGGAGTTTATGAGCATTCGCCGGGGCGGGCCAGCGGTTCGCCGCGGCGGGTCGGCACGTATATCATGCCTTGGGGAAACCGCCGGGACGGCCGGTCCGCGCCCGGCGCAGCGAATTGCCAGGATCACCGACGCCTGCCGATGACCAGAAACACCACCAGCGCCGACCGACGTCGGCGACCAGCCGCCGTCTCGCCTTCGCCCGCCGATAACGGTCGGGTTGCGTGGCTGGTCGTGCGCGGCGCGGCTCACAACAACCTCAAGGACATCGACGTCTGGCTGCCGCTGGGACGCTTCATCTGTGTCACCGGCGTGTCCGGCTCGGGCAAGAGCTCGCTGGTCAACGACATCCTCTA
>CAZRSM010000380.1:0-4878 GCA_964602755.1 uncultured Planctomycetales bacterium | reverse complement strand
AGCCGGCCAACGGTCAGCAGCAGGTGAGCTGACAGGCGCAGATGGAGCTGATAGACTCCGGCATCGGGCCACTGCTCGAGCGGCGGTTCAAACACGACCGGAGCCGACGATTCGGGCATCGCTGGTTTCGCCGTGCCGGGGCGGCGCCGCCGAACTTGGCCGGCCACACGCCGCCGGCGAGGGGTCTGACGTGCATATTAGCGAGTTTCAACAACTGATCGACCGCATGTACTCCGACAAGGACCGCCGGCGCGGCAGCGCCAAGACCTTCCTGTGGTTTGCCGAGGAGGTCGGCGAGCTGGCCAGCGCCATCGCCAAGGGGCAGCGGGCGGAGCTGGAAGCAGAGTTCGCCGACGTGCTGGCCTGGCTGGTCACGCTGGCCAACGTCGAAGGCGTCGACCTGGAGCGCGCCATCACCAAGTTCACCGGCGGCTGCCCCGGCTGCGGCCAGATGGAATGCCGCTGCACCGACAAGCTCACGTGAGCTGCTCCAAAAGACATTGCCCCGCCGCGGGACTCTGGCCGATAATCGGGCGATGGTGAACGTGTTGCTGGCAGAGCTGCGTTTCGAGACGCCCGGCTACCTGGTGCTGCTGGCGCTGTTGCCGCTGGTGGCGGCGTTGTCGGTGCGTTCGCTGGCCGGGCTGGGGCCGATCCGCCGCTGGCTGGCTATTGTGCTGCGCGCCGTGGTGCTGACGTGCCTGATTCTGGCGCTGGCCGGGGCGCAGTGGGTCCGCAAGACCGACGACATGTCGGTCATCTTCCTGGTCGATCGCTCGCGCAGCATCCCCGCCGATCTGCGGCCGCAGCAGTTCGCCTTTCTCGAGCAGGCCCAGGAGGGCATGGATCGGCGCAAGGACTGGCTGGGCGTGGTGGCCTTCGACGGCCTGGCGGCGGTCGAGCAGTTGCCGCGCAACTCGCTCGAGATCGACAGCATCAGCGAGCCGCTCGATCCCGACCACACCGACATCGCCGCCGCCATGCGCATCGGCATGGCCCTGTTCACCGATGATGCGATTCGGCGGCTGGTGCTTTTATCGGACGGCAATGAGAACGTCGGGGCGGCCCTGGCCGAGGCCGAGCAGTTCGCCGCCGCGGGCATCCCGGTCGACATCTGGCCGGTGACGTACCATCACGATCACGAGGTGGTCTTCGAGCGGCTCAGCGCTCCGGCCATGGCCCGGGCCGAGGAGACCATCAACCTGCAGATGGTGCTGCGCTCGCAGCAGCGCACCAGCGGACGCATCATGCTGTGGCACAACGACGAGCTGGTCGACCTCGACCCGGACCCGTCGCAGACCGGCTACCGGGTCGAGCTGGAGCCGGGGCCCAACCGCCTGACCATTCCGGTGCCGCTGCGGGCCGAGGGGGCCCACCGTTTCCGGGCCAGCTTCGTGCCCGACGAAGGATCGGCCGACACCCTGGCCGGCAACAACGAAGGCCGGGCCTTCACGGTGGTCTACGGCCAGGGCCGCGTGCTGATCCTCACGCTTGCGGACGAGGCCAACTACGACTCGGCCCGCGTGCTGGCCTCGGCCCTGGAGCGCGAGAAGCTGGCCTGCGACATCGAGGTGGCCGGCGAGCGGCCGCTCGACCAGGTGCGACTGATGGAGTACGCCGCCGTGGTGCTGGCCAACGTGCCGGCCGACGCGCTGACCGCCGAGCAGCACCAGGTGCTGGCGACCTACGTGCGCGAGCTGGGCGGCGGGCTGGTGATGCTGGGCGGCGACGAGTCGTTCGGCGCCGGGGGCTGGATGGGCACGCCGGTCGAGGCGGTCATGCCGGTACGCTTCGACGTCAAGAGCAAGCGCCAGATTCCGAAAGGTGCGCTGGTGCTGGTGATGCACGCCTGCGAGATCCCGCGCGGCAACTACTGGGGCGAGCGCGTGGCCATCGCCGCGGTCAAGACCCTCTCGCGCCGCGACCTGGTGGGCGTGTTGTCGTATCGCTGGACGGGGGCCGACACCGGCTACTGGGTGGTGCCCTTCGGGCCGGTGGGCGACAAGAGCCGCGTGATCAAGCAGATCCGCGCCATGCAGATGGGCGATCTGCCCGACTTCGACCCGATCATGCGTCCCGGCGTCGAGGCCCTGGAAAAACGCCCCGACGCCGCCGTGCGCCACATGATCATCATCTCCGATTTCGATCCGCAGGCGCCGCGCAGCGACCTGATCGCCAGGATGAAGGAGGCCAACATCACCTGTTCGACGGTCGCCATCGGCTGGGGCTCGCACCCCATCAACACTTCGCTGGCCAAGCGCCTCGCCAGGGAGACCGGCGGACGCTACTACACCACCAGGGACTACCGCCAGTTGCCGCGCATCTTCATCAAGGAATCGCGGATCGTGCAGCGGTCGCTGATCAACGAGAACCCCTTCGTGCCGCAACTGGTCGACACGCTGCCCACCACGGTGGCGGGGCTGGCCGGCGAGGGCTTGCCGATGCTGGGCGGGCTGGTGGTCACCACTCCCAAGCCACTGGCCGAGATACCCATCGTACGGGCGGCGGCCGATTCGGACGAGCGCGACCCGGTGCTGGCCCACTGGCAGGTCGGGCTGGGGCGGGCGGTGGCGTTCACCAGCGGCATGTAGACCCGCTGGGGTACGCGCTGGGCCGCCTGGCCGAAGTTCAGCAAGTTCTGGGCGCAGGTGATCCGCTGGGTGGCGCGCCAGCCCTCGTCGGCGGCATTCGAAGTGACCACCTTCACGGCCGGCGGTCAGGGGCGCATCCGCATCGACGCGCTCGACAAGAACACCGCCGCCATCAACTTCATGAACATCGAGGGCGTGCTGGTGCGGCCCGACCAGAGCTCGCAGCCACTGCAACTGGTGCAGACCGGGCCGGGCGTCTACGAGGGCGAGTTCGACGTCTCGCAGCCCGGCAGCTATATCGCCAGTTTCCGCTATTCGATCGGCCGCGGGGCCGCCGCGCTCAAAGGTACGCTCCAGACCGGCCTGTCGGTGGCCTACTCGGCCGAGTACCGTCAGCTCAAGACCAACATGGTGCTGCTGGGCGAGCTGGCCGAGCGCACCGGCGGGCGGGTGCTGGGCAGCGCCCAGGCTTCCAGCGTCTATCAGCGGGCCGGGCTGACGCCGGCCGAAAAGCTCCAGCCGGTGTGGGAGTACCTGCTGCGCTGGATGCTGCTGCTGTTCCTGCTGGACGTGGCCGTGCGGCGCATCGCCATCAACCCCATCGAGCAGGCCCGGCGACTGCGCCGCTTCATCGCCGAGATGGGCCGCGGCCGCCAGCCGGCGGAGGCCACGGCGGCGGTGCTCACGTCGCTCAGGGACGCGCGCCAGCGGGCCCGGCAGCAGGCCGAGGGCGAGCTGCCGGACCGTTCCGCGCGCTACCAGTCCGATAGTCCCGCCGATCGCGCCAGCCGGGAGCTGGAAGACGCCCTGGCCGGCCGCGGCGAGCCGGACAAGCCGGTGGTCGCTCCGCCGGCCAGGCCGCGTCCGGCCAGCGAGGAGGACTTCACCTCGCGGCTGCTCAAGGCCAAGCGCCGCGCCCGCCGATCGATGCAATCCGACGACGAAGGGTCGGATGAAAACGGGGCAGGCGACTGACACGGCCAGGGCCGCTATACTAGCTTGATTGTCGCAATCGTCCGGCCCGCCGGCCGCGGCGCCGCCGTTGGTGTCGCCGCCCGGCGCGTCAGGAGCGTGGATTACCACGAAGAGCCCACAGCCAACAGGCCGAGAGATCATGCCGGTAGCCAAACTTCTGCAGATGGTAAAGGACCGGGACTTCGACGGTTTCGAGACGTACTGTCTCGAGGCCTTGGAGGCCGGAACGCTTTCGTTGCGCGACCTGGTCGCGCCTTTCGAGCAGCTCGAACGCGCCGGCTGCGCCGAACGCGCCGCCACTGTCGGCCAGATGGTGCTGGAGAACGTCGACAGCGGCAGCGACCCCGCCGCCGCCCTGACCATCGCGCGTATCGCCCTGCTGGGCGACCAGAACAACGATGCCTTGCGGCAGCGCGTGGTGGCGCTCTACCGGCAGGTCTACGCCGACGTGGAGGGCTTCGAGACGCTGCTGGAGGCCTCGGGTCTGCTGGCCGGGCGGCCGGCCCGCAACGCGCTGCGCATGATCGACATCTGTACTGCGCTCAAGCCGGGCGACGCGCTGATGAGCCGCGCCGAAGACGTCGTGGTCGAAGTGCTCGAAGTCGACCTGCCCAGCGGGCTGATCACGCTCCGCCACCCGCGGCGTACGCTGACGATCACCGCCGCCGAACTGGCCCGCGAGTACGACCGCATCGCCGGCGACGACTTTCGCGTGCTGCGGACGCTGCATCCCGAGAAGCTGCCCGAGCTGATTCAGTCGGACCCGCTGGCGGTGGTGGTCGGACTGATCCGCGCCCACGGCGACATGGTGGGCCAGGACGTGATCAAGAGCGAGCTGGTGCCGCAATTCATCGCCGCCAGGGACTGGTCGAAGTGGTGGACCAAGGTGCGCAACCTGTGCCGGCGCGATCCGCACATCATCCTCGAGGGCCGCAACCCGGTGACGCTGCGCTATACCAGCGAAGTGTGGACCGTCGAGGATGCCACCTGGGAGAGCTTCGCGGCCGCCAACGAGCCGGCCCAGTGGCTGACCATCGTGGAGGGCTACCTGCGCGAAAAGAAAAAACACAAGGAATCGCCCGACGCCGATCTGCTGAGCCGCTGCTGTGAGCACGTGGAACAGCATCGCCTGCGGATCGCCCAGGTGCGTCCCGCCGAGGCCCTGGCCTGCGTGCTGGTGGCCCGCCGCATCGCCCGCCTCACCGGCCAGGCCGACACGGCCGAGGCCGCCGCGCTCGAGATGCTGCGCACCACCGACGACCCGGCCGGGCTGATCGGCAACCTGGTCGGCGACGCCCTGTGGCACGACGCG
>CAZRSM010000379.1:0-7329 GCA_964602755.1 uncultured Planctomycetales bacterium | reverse complement strand
CGCGGGCAGCGCGGAGTTGGCGCCGGCCGGGGTTTCTACGACTACGGCAGTGACTATCCCCTGCCGGCGGTGGTGCTGCCGCGCCAGTCGTTCGACGCGCCGCCGGGCGTATACAAGGCGGTGCGGCGCTTCGTCGACGCGGCCACGCAGGAGTCGGGTTCGTTCACCGAGCAGTACGTCTTCGCGCGGACGCTGGCGGCTCTGATCAACGAAGCCGCCCTTGCCTGCGACGAGCAGTGCGGATCGCCCGAGGAGATCGACGCCGCCGTGTGCGACGCGCTGGGACTGCCGCAGGGGCCGCTGGAGTGGTGCGGCCGGATCGGGCGCTATACCTGCGCGGCGCTGTTGCGGCGGCTGGCCGAGCGCGACTGCGCCGAGCGCTATCGGCCGGCCGACTGGCTGAGTTAGTCCAGCAGGGGAACGTCGACTGACGTTGTGGCGGAGGCCCGCCGGGTGGAAGTCAGTCGCCGGCCTCGCCCACGTCCTCGGGCCGCAGGTCGCGGTCGATGCTGTACTGCTCGCTGAACCAGCGGTACAGGTCGACCAGTCGGCAGCGCTCGCAGCAGAAGGGATACAGTTCGGGCAGGCGTCCCCGGTAGGCTACTTCCTGCCCGCAGATGACGCAGTGGTAGGTTCGGCCGGGCTGGGCGTCGCTGCTCATGATGAGCCAGTCTGGCCCGCCGCCGCCCGGTTTGCAAGCCGCCGGGCACGATCGGCTGGCGCGCGCAGCGTGATCAGCCGTAGTATTCCTTGACGTATTCTTCGAGCTTGCGCTTGGCCTCGCGTTCGATCTGGCGCACGCGCTCGCGGGTCAGGCCGACGGCCTTGCCGATCTCCTTGAGCGTCATGCGTTTGCCGTTGCTCAGGCCGTAACGCATCTTGAGCACGCGGGCCTCGCGTTCGGTGATGCGCGAGAGCATCTTCTCGACGAAGTCGGCGTCGGACTTCGAGAAGATCGCTTCGTGCGGCTGGGGTGTGCGTGGATCGGGCAGCGAATCGGTTATCACCGAGCCGTCCTCGTCGGCGGCACCCTGCGTCGGGCACGCACAGGCCCGGATGGCCTGCGAGATGGCCGCCGCCTTGCGCCGCGAGATGTTCATGTGGTGGGCGATTTCCTCGATCGTCGGCTGGCGGCCCAGCTCTTCTTCGAGCTGGCGCATCGCCAGACGCATGTGCCCGATCTGTTCCATCAGATAACCCGGAATATGGATCATCTGGTTGGCGTTCTGCACCGCCCGGCGGATGGCCTGGTCGATCCAGTAGCTGGCGTAGGTGCTGAAGCGCGAGCCCACGTTGGGATCGAAGCGGTCGACGGCGTTCATCAGGCCGATGTTGCCCTCTTCGATCAGGTCTTCCATCGGCACGCCGCGGTTGCGGAAGTTCTTGGCCACCGAAATGACCAGCCTCAGGTTGCAGTGGACCATGCGGTCACGCGCCTCGGCCGCCTGCTGCTGGATACGCTCGTACTCGGCAGCACTGATCTCGCCGCGCGCCAGCAGTTCGTCGGCCTGGTTGGCGGCCTGGATGCGCCGCCCCAGCTCCTTCTCTTCTTCCGGCGTAAGCAAGTCGTACTGCTTGATGGTCTTGAGGTATCCGCTCAGTGCTGAGTCGAGTCGTGAGGCCATGGGGTCTCGATTCCTTCGGCTGACGGCGTCCGCTCCCCCGGGAAAACCAGCGCGGGCACGAAGCGAACGGTCTCGCCGTTCGTATCGGCTCCTGCACCGCTAAGGATGATGAGTGCTACGACTATACCGCACCACAGTCGCCTGCTCCAGAGTTTATCAGGCAGCCCGCCGCGCAGCCCCCGCCGCGCGCCTCGGCGACGCCGGAGGACGTCGCGACGCATGATCTTATCCGTCCCGCGGGCCGGGTCCGCGAACAGGGCGATTTTTCAGCGCCTGCCCCAGCATCCGCTCCACCAGCCCGACCGGCAACCCCACCACGTTCGTAAAGCTGCCCTCGATTCTCTCCACCAGCCGGTCGCCCACGGTCTGGATGCCGTAGGCTCCGGCCTTGCCGGCCCAGTCGCCGCTGGCCAGGTACTCTTCGCGCAGCTCGGGGTCATCGCGCATGTAGACGCGCGTCGAGGCACAAGCCAGCCACCGGCGGCCCTGCCCGCGATGCAGCAGACAAACCCCGGTTATCACGTCACTTGCAACGCGGGCCTGCAGCTCGAGCATCGCGCGGGCGTCGTTGGGATCGCGCGGCTTGCCCAGGATGCGTCCGCCGCAACGCACGATCGTATCGGCCCCCAGCACCCACCGGTCGGAATGTCGCTCGGCCACCTCGCGGGCCTTGAAGTGGGCCAGCGCCAGCGCCCATGCCTCGGCCGAAACCGCCGCCGGCTTCGTGACCGGTTCCGGCAAACGGCACGGCTCGACCACGAAACTGACGCCCAGCCCGCCCAGCAGCTCGCGCCGCCGCGGACTTGCTGAAGCGAGTATCAGCCCGTGTCGATCCGCTGAGCACATGTACGTGTCAGAACCAGGGGCCCGATCGTCGCCGGTTGCCGACCGGCGGACGGTCGCAGTGCCGGTCGACGCCGACAGGGTACCGCGGGCAGGCGGCGCTTGCCTGTGCCTGCCGCGAAACGCTCGTCCGGCTTCGGCTCGCCCTTCCTGAGCCGACTGTTCCCGCGCGCGAGCTACTGCTTCATCGACGCAATCAGGATGTCGGCGATCTCCGGCCGCGTGAACTCCACCGGCGGACGTTCGCCACGGGCGAGCATCTCGCGCACCTTGGTGCCCGAGAGGAACACGCGGTCGTCCTTGTCGCTGCTGGTGGTCTTGTCCGAGGCCATCGCACCCGACTTGCGGCACCAGAAGGTGTGCTCGAACTTCAGCGGCGTGATACCCAGCTCGCCCGGATCGAACTCGTCGAAGATCTCCTGGGCGTCGTAGGTGCCGTAGTAGTTGCCCACGCCAGCATGGTCGCGGCCGACGATGAAATGACTGGCGCCGTAGTTCTTGCGGACCAGGGCGTGCAGAATCGCCTCGCGCGGGCCGGCGTAACGCATGGCCGCCGGCCAGACCGCCAGCATGGTGTGCCTGGGGTTGTAGTAGTTGGCGATCAGCGTCTCGTAGCACTGCATGCGCACGTCGGGCGGAATGTCGCCGGCCTTGGTCTCACCCACCAGCGGGTGGATCAGCAGCCCGTCGACGATCTCCAGCGCGCACTTGGTGATGTACTCGTGCGCCCGGTGGATGGGATTGCGCGTCTGGAACGCCACCACCCGCCGCCAGCCGCGCTCCTCGAACGCCGCCCGCGTCTGCGCGGGGGTGAGGCGATACTGCGGGAACTCCGGCTCGTAGCGGGGCGTGAGCACCTCGAGCTTGCCCGCCAGGCACACATCGCCCTGCCCATAGACGATCGCCACGCCGGGATGGGCTTCGTCGGTGGTGCCGTAGGCCTTTTCGGCCTCCTTCTTCTTGTCGTGGGCGTACTTCTCTTCAACGGTCATCACCGCCAGCACGCGCTCCTGGCCGTCAGTCAGCGCCACTTGCGAACCGATCTCGAGCTTCTCGGCGGTGGCCCGATCGACCGAACAGGTGATCGGCATCGACCAGGGCAGCCCGCTGGCCAGCCGCATCTGGTCACAGACCGCGTGGAAGTCGGCCTCGTTCATGAAGCCGGTCAGTGGACTCATCGCTCCCACCGCCAGCAGCTCGAGGTCGCACTGCTCGCGGTCCTGGAGCTTGATCTTGGGCAACGTCGCGGCCTGCTGCTCCAGCTCGGCGCGGCGCGAATCGGAAACGACCAGGTTCACCAGTTCCCCGCCGTGCGGCGGAATCAGACCCTTCTTGCTCATGCCATCCTCTCGAAGTCGTGCAGCGCGGTTCGTATCGAAACACGGATCCGCCGGCCGTGCGGGGGATCCTGCCGGGTGAGCCAAAGCACCGTGTCCCGGGCGGGACCGCGGGCCGACGCCGCCTCTGCGGCGCCGCCGTGATCACGCTCGGCAACGGGCCAGTATAGCGACTGGCCGGCGCAACGCGAATCCGCCCGGCGGCGCAGCCTCGTCGGCCGGGTCAGCGGTGCAGCATACCGGCCAGGATGATGTTTACGAGGATGCTGACCGCCGCCAGGGCTCCCAGACTGATGGCCACCCACACCGGCACGCCCGGCTTGCGGGGATAGACCGGCTCACGCTCCACCGGCTGGGCCTCGCCGGTCTCGAGCTGCGCGAACACGTCGTGGCCGATCGACTGTTCGGCATACCTGGGCGGCTTGCCCTGCGCCAGCAGGTCGAGGTCTTCGATGATCTCGCGGCAGCTCTGGTAACGCTCCTCGCGGTTCTTGGCCATCATCTTCTCGATGGCGGCCGCGAAGCCCGCGGTGAGCCTGGTGTTGATGTGGTCCGGCGGAGTGAGCGGCTCCTTGAGGTGCTTGTGCATCACCGCCGAGGGCGTCGGCCCCTCGAACGGCACCCGCCCGGTCACCATGTGATAGGCCGTGGCGCCCAGCGAGTAGATGTCAGCCCGGTGGTCGATGTTGACCTCGCCGCGAATCTGCTCGGGACTGATATAGTACGGCGTCCCGTAAGCCCGCCCGGCTTCGGCCATCGCGGCCTCGACGTCGGAGGTGGCCCGCGCCAGACCCATGTCGGCCAGCTTGGCGACCCGGTCCTTGGTGAGCATGATGTTCTTGGGCTTGACGTCGCGGTGAATGATGCCGCGATCGTGGGCGTGTTGCAGCGCAGCGGCCACCTGCCGGATGATGCGGATGGCCTCGTCCTCGGTGTAGACCTTGTTCTGCACTATCTCGTCGTAGACCGTGTGGCCCTCGACATACTCCATGACGAAGTAGTGGTAGCCGCCGGCCTCGCCCACGTCGATGGCCTGGACGATGTTGTTGTGGTTGAGCGCGGCGGCGGCCCGGCCCTCGCGGTAGAAGCGCTCTACGAACTCCTTGTTCTTGCTGAGCCGCTTGGGCAGCACCTTGATGGCCACGGTGCGGTCGAGGCTGAGCTGCCTGGCCTTGTACACCACCGCCATCGCGCCGGCGCCGATCTTTTTCTGGAGCTGATAGCCGGGGATTTGCTGGGCCGGTCGGCCGCCGGAATCTTCGCTGTTTTCCTGCACGCGCTGCAACTGCGTGCGCGTCAGGAAACCCATATCCACCAGCAGGTCGCCGAGTGACCGCTCCTTGCCGCCCTGGGCGATCTGCCGCGGGCGGGCCACCGCCTTGCGCAACTCCTCGCGGGTCACCAAGTTGCGCTCGACGAGCAAACGCGCGATCTGGCTATCTTCAGAGTTATCCGGCACCTGCGTGTTATCCCTTGGTGGTGTGGCAAACAGCTTTGTGCTTGCTTAGTCGCGGGATTCTAGGCAGTTACGATGCGCCGGTCAACGACCCGCCACACCCGCTCAGCGCTGCCCATACGGCGTCGGCGGCCACACCCGTTCGTCGCGCGCGCCGGCGCCACACCGCCCGGCGGCGTACTGCCCGCGACAATCACCCATATTATCGGTTGTTGCCGCCCGCAGCGTTGAGGCAACGCATCTTACTGACTCAGCAGCGCCCCGATCGGCACCGCCCACAGCCGTGGCCCGAACGCCACCACCTCCCCGCCCTGATAGAGCACGACGCCGAGCGCAAGCCGCCCGCCGACGGTATCGGCCAGGTCCTCGAGCCCGCGGAAGTCGGCAGCGCGCACGGCCGCCGCGGCTTTCACCTCGATGCCCACGACGCGCCCGTCACGGGCCTCGAGCACGAAGTCCACCTCGCGGCCAGAGACGGTTCGGTAGTAGTAGAGTCGCGGCTGCCGCCGGCTCCAGGTGATCTGCTTGCGCAGCTCCTGGCACACGAAGGCCTCGAGCAAACGCCCGCGATCCGCGCCCGGCAGCTCCACGCGCTGCTCGTCGATCCCCAGCTCGCAGGCCAGCAGACCGCTGTCGTTGAGAAAAACCCGCGGCGACTTGACCAGGCGCTTGCGGCGATTGCCGGCCCAGGCGGGCAGCGGACAGAACAGGTGCGTCGCCTCCAGCAACGTCAGGTAGCGCCGGATGGTCGGTTGCGAGAGGCCGACGTCGCGAGACAGCTCCGCCATGTTCAGCAGGCCGCCACACTGCGCAGCCAGCAGCGTGAGCAGCCTCGGCAGCTCGGCCAGGCCGGCGATGTCGGCCAGCGCGCGGATGTCGCGTTGCAGGATGGTGGCAACGTAGGCCCCGAACCACGCGCGCCGCCGGGCAGGATCGCGGCGCTGGGTCACTTCCGGGTAACCGCCGACGATCGCGCGGTGCAGCACGTGCTGGGGAGCAAGAGCGGGCAGCGTCCAGCCGCCGGGATCATCCGCCTCGAAGAGCCGATCGACGAAGCGTTCGCGGACACCCTGGAGCTCTCCCCACGAGAACGGCCAGAGCGTCAGGATCTCCATCCGCCCGGCCAGCGATTCCGATAACCTTGGCAACGTCAGGACGTTGGCCGATCCCGTGAGCAGGAAACGCCCCGGCGTGCGTCGCCGATCCACCTCGAGCTTGATGGCCCGCAGCAGGTCGGGAGCTTGCTGGACCTCGTCGATGATCACGCGCCCGGGCAAGCCGCTCACGAAGCCCTCGGGATCGCGCAGAACCGCCGACAACACGGTGGCGTCATCGAGCGTCAAGTAGCGGGCCGGATGTAACTCCTTGCTGGCAAGCCACTTGGCCAGCGTGCTCTTGCCGGTCTGGCGGGCGCCGCCGAGCATCACCACCGGCGTATCGGCCAGCGCCGCGAGCAACGGCTCTGTCAAGTGACGCTTGATCATGCCACACCAGGATAACGCGCGCCTTGGAAAATCTAACGCTTGGTGTTAGATTATCTAACACCTCACGTTCGATTATACAGCCCCGCAGGGGCACGGCAAGGACCGCGGGCTTCCGCCGCTTCCCAAATCCCCCCGTGCCAATAGAATCTGATCCTTTGCCGGACAAGCCGGCCGGCCTGGAGTGGCCACGCGGCGCGGCCCTCCCGAAATCGCCCCGCTCTTGGTGACCAGGAGACGCGACAAGATGCTTACCACCGCCTGCCGACGCCCTGCCTTCATGCTTCTGACACTGTCTGCCCTGCTGACCACTCTGCCCGCTTGCCAGCGGCAGGAGTCCGCCGAGCCGAGCGGCGGGCAGCAGTCGAACGCCAAGCCCACCGCCGCCCCGGCGCCGGCTCCCGCTGGTGCCCCGTCGTTTGCCACCAGGCCTGGAGCGGTGCTCCTGCTGGCCCAGGCACAGTTCGTCGAGAAGCCCAACCCGCAGACCGGCGAGCTGGAGCCGGTGCCGCAGCCGGCCCGCGTGGTGGTGCTACGCTACGACGGCCGCGAGTGGCGCCGCGAAGTCATCGAGGATCCCGACAGCA
>CAZRSM010000378.1:0-12036 GCA_964602755.1 uncultured Planctomycetales bacterium | reverse complement strand
GAAGTTCTCGCAGCGGGCTTCGCTGGCAGGGTTGCGGCTGGGCAGCCTGCAGGCCGGCATGGCCGAGATCATGCAGTTCATGAAGGAGAACCCGGTCTCGGCGGCCCTGCTCGAGCAGACCGTTTCGAAGCAGCGGTACCTGGCGCATCACGCCGGCAACGTGTTCTATCTCAGCGTACTGCTGGGCACCATCGTGCGCGACTACGTGGTCGAGGAGCGCATCCGGCGCAGCCGGGCCAAGGGCATGAGCCGCAAGAGCATGCTCGACCTGGGGCCGCTGGGGATGGGGGCCATGCTGATGGACGTCGGCATGCTGCCGCTGGCCCATCTGTTCGAAGAGCAGCGCCCGCTCACGCCCGAGGAACGACGGCAGTTGCGCGACCACCCGCTGCGCGGGGCCAGGATGTTGCCCGAGAGCGTTTCGCCGGTGGCGCGCACTGTGGTGCAGACCCACCACGAGAACTGCGACGGCAGCGGTTATCCGGCCGGGCTGACCGCCGATCGGCTGCACGTCTTCAGTCGCATCGTGCGCATCGCCGACGCGTTCGATTCCGGGACCGCCGCGCGCGTCTACCGACAGGCCAAGTCGCCGGCGCGGGTGCTGTGGGAGATGACCGCCGGGCCGAACGCGGGGCATTACGACCCGGTGCTGACGCGCGTGCTGGCCCGCATCATTCAACCCTTCCCGATCGGCAGCAAACTGCGGTTGGCCGACGGGCGCTACGCGGTGGTGGTCAAGTACAACCGCCGCGAGCCGTTCAAACCTTACGTGATCATCGCCTTCGACCGCGACAACCGGCCGCTGCCGCAGGACAGGCTCGACGGCCCGTTCGGGCTGCACGAACGCCCCAACCTGCGCCTGGCCGAGCACGGCAGCGAGAACCTGGCCTACATCTACGACATGCCCGATACGTCCGGGACGCTGGAGCCCGACCGCTTCGCGAGGCTTTTCAACGCTTCGTATCCGTGAGTCGCGCCGGGCGACCGGTGCAGCTCTACGACAGGCCGGCGCCCAGCAGGTCCATCAGACGCAGCAGGCCGATGGGGCGGTCGTGCTCGTCGACCACCACCAGGCTCGTGATCTGGCTTTCGCGCATGATCCGCAGGCACTCCACCGCCAGTTCGCTTTGTGGCACGGTCGAGATGGGCACCGGCGGGGCCTGTGGATCGCGCCGGCTGCGGGCGTGGGCCGTGCGGGCGTCCAGCTCGCGCGGTTGCTCTACGCGCGAGAAGATCCGCCGCAGGTCACCGTCGGTGAAGGTGCCCACCAGGCTGCCGTCGCGCTCGCAGATCAGCGCCAGGCCGAGCTGCTTGCGGGTCATCTCGACCAGGAGCTGCTCGAAGGACTCGTCGGCGTAGACGCGCGGCAGCTCGTCGCCGGTGTGCATCAGGTCGGCGGCACGCAGCAGCAGTCGCCGACCGAGCGAGCCGTCGGGATGATACTGGGCGAAATCACGGGCCTCGAAGCCGCGGGCGTGCAACAGAGCCATGGCCAGGGCGTCGCCCACCGCCAGCATCATCACGCAACTGGTGGTCGGAGCCAGGTTGAGCGGGCCGGCCTCGGGCACGTCGGGCAGCAGGATCAGGTGACGACACAGCTCGCCCAGCCGCGGCCGGCGCCCCTGCGTGACACCGATCACCGGGCCGCCCAGCCGCCGGAAGTGCTCGACGAAGCGCACCATTTCGTCGGTGTTGCCGCTGCGCGAAAGGGCGATCAGGCAGTGTCGTGGCGTAACGATGCCCAGGTCGCCGTGCAGGGCCTCGACCGGGTGCATGTAGAGAGCCGGCGTGCCGGTACTGGTCAGCGAGGCGGCGATCTTCTGGGCGATGTTGCCGCTCTTGCCCAGGCCGCTGACGATCACCTGCTGGCAGGAGATGAGCGTCTCGAGCGCCGCCTGGAACTCGTCGCCGAGCGACTCGGACAGTTGGCGCAGCGCGTCGGCCTCGTCGGCGACGACCTGACGGGCTATGGCGGTGGCCTGGTTCACGGCGTCTGCTCTGCTTCGGCCGCTTCGGCCATCGGTGCCACGGGCGGCTGGCGACCGGCGGCCAGGGCGGCCAGCTTGCTCTTGAGCGCCTCGCGGGCCTGGCTCACATCGGCCCGCGGGCCTTCGGCCAGTTGCTTGTCGGCCAGCTCGAGCGCCCGTTCCCAGGCGGCCCGGGCCGCGGTCCGATCGCCCCGGCGCCAGCAGGTATCGCCCAGATGGTCGTAGATGACGGCATCCTGGCCATCGCGCAGCCGCGTGCCGCGCGAGAGGTACCTGTGGGCCAGCTCGAGCCGCCCCGTTTTGTAATAGGCCCAGCCGAGACTGTCCAGATAGGCGGCGTTGAGCGGCTCGGCGATCACGGCCTTGCGGATCAGCTCGAGGGCGCGCGGCAGGTCGCGGCCGCTGTCGGCCAGGTGGTAACCCAGGTCGTTGCAGGCCAGGGGGTCGTCCGGATTGCGACGCCACTGCTCCTCGAGCAGACGCTCGTATTGTTCGGTCTTGCCGGCGGCGTAGCACAGCCAGCGCTGCATGCCTTCGACCTGGGCGCGGGTGGCATCGTCGTCGGCCTGCCTGAGCCACTTGTCGCACAGCTCGAGGGCCTGGTCGTAGCTCTGGGCTTCGTAGAGCACGACGATGAGCTGCTGGCGGGCGCGTTGTCGCAGCGGTTCGGGCAGGTTGCGCTCCGCCAGCAGGGCCTGGAACTCCTTGACGGCGGTGTCGATCTTGCCCAGAGCCGCCTCGCAGCGCCCCATCCACATGCGCCGCAGCAGGCTGGCGGCGTAGTCGCCCTCGAAATCACGGGCCACTTCGAGCGCCCGCTCGGGCTGCTTGGCCGCCAGCAGGGCCTCGACCAGCCGCTCGGCCAGCACGGCGTTGCCCGGCTCGTCGGCCAGCCAGCGCTGCAGCCGCTCGACCGCCGCCTCGGGATGCCCCAGGGCGACGGCGAACGAGGCGTAGGTGTCGTAGGACTGCAACGAGCCGCCCGCCTGTGCGATCCACTGCTCCAGCAGCTCGAAGGCCTCGTCCGAGCGCCCCGCCGAATGGAGCACGCTGAGCTTGGTGTAGACCAGGGCCTCACGGCTGGCCGGGTCTTCGGCCATCCAGCGGTCGATGTACTGCAGCGCCTGGTCGAACTGCCGGAAGGTCAGGTATGAATCGCCGATCCGCTGGCGGTAGCGGTTGCGCAACTCGTCATCGTCGGTCAGGCTCAGCAGATGCTCGAGAATGGCGCGGCTCTTGTCCGGCTCGAACTCGTACTGGTACAGATCGGCCAGCGGTTCGAGCACCGCCCGCCGGTTGGGATAGGCCGCGCGCAGCCGCTCGCGCAGCGCGATGGCCTGCCGGAATTCGCCCCGGCGGCTGTGGATGACGGCCGCCAGGCTCAGCAGGTTGTAGTCGTCGGGGTCGATCCGCAGAGCCCGCTCGATCACCTGGAGCGCCGGCTCTATCTGGCCGCGATAGTACAGCCCGCCCGCCAGCAGCCGGGCCGTGGCCAGATCGTCAGGGTTCTGCTCGAATTGTCGCCGCAGCTCGGCCAGGTGTTGCTTACTGAAAGGCGATTCGGCGAAGCGCATCATTGTCTCGATGCGCCTGACCGCGTCGGCCGGCAGGGCGGACAGATCGACGCGTTCGAGCAGGTTGCGGGCCACGTCGAGCTTGCCGCCGCGCAGGTAGCAGTCGATCAGTCCCTCGGCCGCCGGCCCGCAGGTCGGGTCGTCGCTCAGGGCCGCCTGGAAGTATCGCTGGGCCGAGGTGAGGTCGTCGAGGCGGCGATAGTGTCGTGCCAGGGCCAGCTTGTATTCGCTGCGCTGCGGTGCGAGCCGGATGGCCTTCTTGTACTCGCGCTGCGCCTGGCGCTGGTGGTCGAGGGCGTCGTGCACTTCGGCCAGCGCAAAATGGGCCGCCGCCAGGCAACCGTCGGCCGCCACGGCGCGGCGCGCTTCGGCGAGCGCTGCGTCGTGCTGCCCGAGCCGCAGCCGGGCGCGGCTGCGCAGGGCGTAGAGCTGAGCCTGCTGGTCGGCGGGCAGCCCGGCGACGTCCTCGAGCAGGTCCAGAACGCGTTGCCAATCGTGCTGAGCGGCGGCCTGGCGCGCCTGCTGCAACGCGGGCACGTCGGCCGCGGGAGCCGTGGCCGGCCTGCTGGTCTGCCCGGTCGCCGCAGCGGCCAGCAGGCCGGCCACGATCAGCGGCGCCCAGGCGGGTGATGCGGCGATATTGCGGATCATGACTTCTCCTGACGGAGTCGGCCGGTCACGGTGGCGATCGTCAGCGGCGTTGGGCGTGTACCGACAGGCGCTTGCCCGCCGCCGGGGATTGCCGGATCAGCCCGCGAGGCCGGCCCTGGCTGTAAATGGTATCCCCTGGTGCCGCTTTGTCACGGCCGGTAATCGTCGCGTGGTCGCCGGCCGGGCGGCGCGCTAGAATGCCCGCAGTCAGCGCCGCGGCTCGCATCGCCGCGGGGGCCCGCAAGGTGCGGGCTCTGCGGGCTCCGGCGGCACGACACGACGCGCGGCGGGGCATACGACCGATGATTGTCATCAGCGACCTGCGTTTCAGCTACGACCGCGGTACGTTCACACTGGCCGTGCCCGAACTGCATATCGAACGCGGGTGCAAGGCCGCCGTCATCGGTCCCAGCGGCCTGGGCAAGACCACGCTGGTTGCGCTGATCGCCGGCGTGCTGCTGCCGCAGCGCGGCTCGGTGCGCGTGTCCGGCGTCGAGCTGACCAGCCAGAGCGACGCGCAGCGGCGGGCCTTCCGCATCACGAGGCTCGGCCTGGTCTTCCAGGAGCTGGAGCTGGTCGAGTATCTGCCGGTGCGCGACAACATCCTGTTGCCGTACTACCTCAATGCCGCGCTCGAGCGGCCGCCACGGCTCGACCAGCGGGCCACTGAACTGGCCGAGGCGATGGGGCTGGGTTCGCTGCTGGGTCGCTATCCGCGGCATCTTTCGCAGGGCGAGCGTCAGCGCGTGGCCATCTGCCGGGCGCTGATCACGTCGCCGCCGTTGCTGCTGGCCGACGAGCCGACCGGCAACCTGGATCCGCGTACGGCCGAGACGGTCATGCGGCTGCTGGTCGAGCAGGTCGAGCGGCACGACGCCACGCTGGTGATGGTCACGCACAACCACAATCTGCTCGATCATTTCGACCGCGTGATCGACATCAGCGCCTTCGTGGGAGGGCCGCAGCCATGAGAGGCGTGCTCTACCTGGCCTGGCGCTACGTGCTCTACCACCGCGCCAAGAGCCTCATCCTGACCGTCGGCATCATGCTGACGGCCGTGTTGCCGCTCAGTGCGCATCTGCTGATCAGTTACTACGGCGATGCGCTGCGCGCCCGGGCGCGGGCCACGCCGCTGGTGGTCGGCGCCAAAGGCAACCGTTTCGACCTGGTGCTCAAGGCCCTGTATTTCACCACCGCCCACGTCGACGCGACGCAGATGCGCGAGGTCACCAGCATCGCCGAGAGCGGCCTGGCGCTGCCGATTCCGCTGCACCTGCGCTACACCGCCGGCGGCTACCCGCTGGTGGGCACCACGCTGGACTACTTCGACTTCCGCCACCTGCGCATCGCCCAAGGTCGCGGCCTGGCGATTCTGGGCGAGGCGGTGCTGGGAGCCGAGGTGGCCCGCGCCAAGGGGCTCGCGCCCGGCGACAAGCTGATGACCGACCAGAGCGACATCTACGACATCTCCAGGACCTACCCGCTGAACCTGCACGTGGTCGGGGTGCTGGCGCCCACCGGCACGCCCGACGACCGGGCCGTTTTCGTCGACCTGAAGACCGCCTGGATCGTCGACGGCATCATTCACGGGCACGCCGACGTCACGCAGGCCGACAACCCGGCGGTGATCCTCAAGAAGGAAAAAGAGAACGTCGTCACCAACGCCGCCATCGTCGAATACCAGGAGGTCACGCCCGAGAACATCGCCAGCTTCCACCTGCACGGCGAGCAGGACGAGCTGCCCGTCTCGGCGGTGATCGTGGTGCCCGACGACGCCAAGTCGGCCACGCGGCTCAAAGGGCGCTACGCCCTGTCGCCGACGCAATGCATGCTCGAGCCGACGCGGGTGGTCGAGGAACTGCTGGGGCTGGTGTTCAAAGTCAAGCGTTTCTTCGACGCCAGCTTCGCGCTGGTGGTGGTCTCGACCGGACTGTTCCTGCTGCTGGTGCTGATGCTCTCGCACCGGCTGCGCAAACGCGAAATGGAAACCATGTTCAAGATCGGGTGCAGCCGCCGCATCACCTTCTGGCTCCAGGCCAGCGAGCTGGGCATGGTGCTCGGTGCCGGACTGCTGCTGGCCGCCCTGGTGTCGGCGGGAATAGTCTACGCCGCGCCGCGCCTGGCGGGACTGGCATGAGCGGTCGATCCACGGACCGTGGCGGGGGCGCCCGATCGCATAAGGGGGTCTGACATGCACGCTGGGAAGAACGCCATGAGGTTGATTGCCGCCGCTGCGCTCGTCGGCCTGCTGCTGACGACGTTCGGCTGTCGGCGCGAACCCGGGCCGACCGCGGCCGAGTCCGCCAGGCCGGCCGGCACCGCGCGCAAGCCGGTCGTTTACACCACCTTCTATCCGACCACCTACTTCACGCAGCGGATCGCGGGCGGGCTGTGCGAGGTGGTCAATCCCTGTCCGCCCGATGCCGACCCGATGTTCTGGATGCCGCCGGACAACGTGCTGGCTGAGTATCAGAAGGCCGACCTGATCGTGCTCAACGGCGCTTCGTATGAAAAGTGGGTGCCCAAGGTCACTCTGCCGGTTACCCGCGTGGTCGATACCACCCGCGCGCTGGCCGATGAGTTGATCGTCTTCAAGAGCGCATTTACGCACTCGCACGGACCGGGCGGCAAGCACACGCACAAGGGTACCGACGGCCACACCTGGCTCGATCCGCTGACCGCGCTCGAGCAGGCCCGCGCCATCGAAGCGGCCCTGAGCAAGCGTTTTCCGCAGCACAAAGAGCAGTTCGCCGCCGGCCTGCAGGCCCTGGCCGACGACCTGCACGCGCTCGATGCGCACTTCCAGGAGGTCAGCAAGCTGCTGGACGGGCAGGTGCTGCTGACTTCGCACCCGGCCTACAACTACATCGCCCGGCGTTACGGCTGGCAGGTGCACAACTACGCGCTCGATCCCGAACACCTGCCCGACGAGCAGACGCTGGCCAAAATCGCCGATGACGCCCGCCAGAGCCATGCCCGGCTGATGCTGTGGGAGTCGGCGCCTGCCGGGGAAATCGTGGAGAAGCTGGCCGCAATGGGGCTGACGTGCGTCGTCTTTTCGCCTTGCGAGACAGAGCCCGGGCAGCCGGAGGGCGACTATCTCAAGGTCATGCACGCCAATCTCAAGCGGCTGGCCGCGGCGCTCGAGCACGTGAAGGCCACCTCGCAGCCATCCTGACACCCGGTGCCACGCCGGATGCCATGCCCAAGCCCCAGCGCGGGCATGGCGAGGGCAAACGCGGCGGCAGAAAACCAACACGCCACCGCCCCCTGACCGTCCCCCCTTTCAGGGGGGACCACAGGGGGGTCAAAGCCAGCGAACACGAGTTGCCACCAGATGGCCGCGCCGCCTTCACGTCACAGGCATTTGTCACTTAGCACTTGTCATTCTGCACTCGTTGCCTCGACCCTCCCCCGCGCCCCTCCCTGCAAGGGAGGGGAGTCCCGCACTACGCGCGCCGCGACCCACCACGCACGAACCGCCGCCGGACAGCCGGGTGCCATGCTCAAGCGTGAGCGCCGGCATGCCGAGCGCCTGCCGGGCGGCGGCGATCGGCGGTATCATGCCCGCGCCGGTCGGCGGCAGCGGGCCGCGCCGGCAGCAGCGCAACCGCCTCGGACGGGTGAGCCCATGAGCATCAAGCCCTCACAGCGCGTGGCCGCGTTGCCACCGTACCTGATAGTCGAGCTGGACAAACGCAAGCGGCAGCGCCGCGCGGCGGGCGCCGACCTGATCGACCTGAGCATCGGTGCGCCCGACCAGCCGCCGCACGAGTTCATCGTCGCGACCCTCAAGGCCGCCGCCGACAAGCCCGAGAACCATCGCTACACGCTGACCTACGGCTACCCGGAGTTCAGGCAGCGGGCGGCCGAGTTCTTCCTGCGGCGCTACGGCGTGAGCCTCGACCCGCAACGCGAGATACTGACGCTGATCGGCTCGAAGGAGGGGCTGGGGCACCTGCCGCTGGCGCTGGTCGACCCCGGTCGCGGCGTGCTGGTGCCCAACCCCGGCTATCCGGCTTACCGGCCGGCAACACTGCTGGCCGGCGGTGTGGTACACGACCTGCCGCTGGAGCCGGAGCGCGGCTGGTTGCCGGATTTCGACCGCATCCCCGGCGAGGTGGCCCACAACGCCGTGTTGATGTTCCTCAATTACCCCAACAATCCCACCGGGGCCTGTGCCGACCGCGAGTTCTTCGAACGCGCCATCCACTGGGCCAGGCGGCACGGGGTCGTCCTGGTTCACGACGCGGCGTACAACGAGATGTACTTCGACGACCAGCGTCCTCCCAGCGTGCTCGAACTGCCGGGCGCCCGCGAGGTGGCGGTGGAGTTCCACTCGACGTCCAAGACGTTCAACATGACCGGCTGGCGGTTGGGTTTCGCGGCCGGCAACGCCGACGTGCTGGCCGCCCTGGCGCGGGTCAAGGCCAACCTCGACAGCGGACAGTTCGCCGCCGTGCAGGCGGCCGCCGCCGCCGCGTATGCCGGCTTCGAGCGGCCCGAGTTCGACGCCGATCGGCGCATGTATCACGAGCGCAGCCGGGTGCTGGTCGAGGGGCTGCGCGAGTTGGGCTATCGCGTCGAGCAGCCGCGGGCCACGTTCTACGTCTGGGCCGGTCTGCCCGACGGCGCAGGTTCGCTGGAAGCGGCCAACGCGCTGCTCGAACAGGCCGACGTGGCGGTCGTGCCCGGCGTGGCCTTCGGTACGCGCGGCGAGGGCTACCTGCGCTTCGCCACCACCGTCAGCCTGGAGCGCACCCGCGAGGCGCTCGAGCGCATGCGCAAGGTCGACCTGACATGACGCCCAGCGAGCCGACGTGGCAGGACGACGTGTACATCGGCCTGGGAGCCAACCTTGGCGACCGGGCCACCACGTTGCGCCAGGCCCTGGACGATCTGGCGGCCTCTCCGGACGTGGTCGTCGAGGGCTGCTCGCGCTTTCACGAGACCGAGCCGCAGGGCGGCCCGCCGGGCCAGCCGCGCTATCTCAACGCCGTCGCGCGGCTGCGTACGCGTCTGGGGCCGCGGGCCTTGCTCGATCTGCTGCTGGAGGTCGAGCGGCGTCACGGGCGCACGCGCGAGGTGCCCAACGGTCCGCGCACGCTGGATCTCGACCTGCTGATCTACGGCCGACATACAATCAACCAGCCCGGCCTGATCGTGCCGCATCCGCGCATGTGGCAACGCAGTTTCGTGCTCGAGCCGCTGGCCGAGCTGACCGATCCGGCCGTCTGGCGGGCCCGCTTGTGTGGAGAGTGTGATGTTCATTGATACGCAGACCGACGATTTCGACTGGATCGCGAGCTACAAGGTCTGCACCGGTCTTGTCGCCCCGCGGCCGATCGCCCTGGTTTCGACCGTCTCGCCGGACGGCGTGACCAATCTGGCGCCGTTCAGCTTCTTCAACATGATTTCGGCCAACCCGCCGGTGGTGGTGCTGGGGCCGTCGATCAAGCGTGACGGCGCGCGCAAGGATACGCTGGTCAACATCGAGGCCACCGGCGAGTTCGTGATCGCCACGGTGACGCGCGACATCGCCGAGCGCATGGCCCGCTGCGCCGCCGAGTTGCCCTACGGTCAGAGCGAGTTCGATTTCGCGCCGCTCACGCCGGCGCCGGCCCGCCGCGTGCGCCCACCGCTGGTGGCCGAGGCGGCCGGCAATCTCGAATGCCGATTGCGGCAGATCATCCCCACCGGCGACACGCCCGGCAGCACCGCCATCGTGCTGGGCGACATCCTGGCGGTCCACGTCGACGACCGCGTGCTCGACGCCGGCGGCGCCGAAGTCGATCCGCGCAAGCTGGAACTGGTCGGACGGCTGGGCGGCAAGTGGTACTGCACGGTCAGAGACCCCTTCGAGCTGCCGGTCCCCAAGGTGTGATCCGGCCGAAGGGCTCGCTAAACTGCGCACATGAACATCATCGCCTGCGGCATCGACATCGTCCTCTGCGAGCGCATCGAGCGCATCTGGAAGAACCACGGGGCCACCTTTCTCAACCGCATCTACACCCCTGCCGAGCAGGACTATTGCATCAACTGCAAGACGCCCGCGGTGCGGCTGGCCGGCCGTTTCGCCGCCAAGGAGGCGGTCCTCAAGGTGCTCGGCACCGGCTGGCGCGGCGGCATCGAGTTCCGGGATATTGAGACGCTGCCCGACCCACTGGGCAAGCCGCTGGTGACGCTGCACAACCGCACCGCCGAGCTGGCCGGCCGGCTGGGCATCACGCACGTGCTGATTTCGATCTCGCACTCGGGGCAGTACGCCGTCGCCTCGGCGATCGGCGTGGGGCAGTGAGCCACCGACCATGTGCGCCTCGGGCCAGGAGCAACCCGTGAAGGTCGCCTGCGACGCGATGTGTGGCGGCGTGGCGCGCTGGCTGCGCATCTTCGGCATCGACGCCACCTTCACCCCCGGCATCGACGACGGCGAGCTGGTACGCCAGGCGCTGCAGCAGCGCCGCGTGGTAATCTCCAGCGATCACAAGCTCTTCGAACGCCGGGTGTTTACCACCGGCGAGCTGCGTGGCGTCCTGCTGCCGGTGGGGCTGCCGCTGCGCGAGCAGGTGGACTTCGTGTGCCGCGAGCTGGGGATCCGGGCGGGCTTTCCACGTTGCGCAGCGTGCAACGGCGAGCTGGTCGAGACCACGCGGGCCGAGGTTGCCGACGTGGTGCCGGCGCGGACGCTGGTGTGGCGGCGCGAGTTCTACCGCTGTCGCGCGTGCGGGAAAGTCTACTGGGAGGGCACGCACTGGCGTAATATCGGACGTCAGCGCCGCCGACTACGCCAGTGAGGCGCTTCGCGGGCCGGCCTGCGAGCCAGCGTGAAGATGCGCTTCCAGATCCCGCGCCTGTCCGCTATGATGGCCACGCATACGACATGTGGGTGCGATGATGAAGCTGGACGCAATATATTGCGGTGATTGTCTGAAGGTCATGGCCAAGTGGCCGGATGGCTGCGTGGATTTGGCCTTCGCGGACCCGCCCTACAACATCGGCTACCGTTACGATCGCTACGACGACGACCTGCCGCCCGACCAGTACGTCACCTGGTGCCAGGCCTGGATGCGCGAGTGCCAGCGGGTGCTCAAGCCCGACGGCTCGTTCTACATCGCGATCGGCGACGATTATGCCGCCCAACTGCGCATGGTGGCCATCAAGCTGGGGCTGTACCTGCGCAACTGGATCATCTGGTACTACACTTTCGGGCAGAACGCGCGAACCAAGTTCGCCCGGGCGCACACGCACATTCTCTATTTCGTCAAAGACCCGGAGCAGTTCACCTTCAACGACCACCTGCTGCGCTATCCCAGCGCGCGGCACACCGAGTACCAGGACCTGCGGGCCGACCCCAAAGGCCGCGTGCCCAGCGACGTCTGGGACGAGTTCCCCCGCGTCTGCGGCACTTTCAAGGAGCGCGACGGCTACCACGGCTGCCAACTGCCCGAGGCCCTGCTTACGCGCATCATCATGGCCAGCAGCAACCCCGGCGACGTGGTGCTCGACCCCTTCGTCGGCAGCGGCACCACCGCCGCCGTCGCCAAACGCCTCGGCCGCCGCTACCTCGGCATCGACCTGTCCTCAGAGTACGTGCGGCGGACGCGCGAGCGGCTGCGCAACGTCCGCAACGAGCTGGAGGCTCAGCCGACCAACGGCCGCTGGCCGCAGCTGCACGTGGACTTTCTGACCCAGCTCTACCGCGAGACCAAGGTCATCTATGACAACCTGATTCCCAACGAGGTGGCCCTGCGCGTCATCGCGGCCTCGCTCAACGCCCGGGCCGGCGGCGACTACTACGACGTGGAGGACGTGCGGAACAAACT
>CAZRSM010000377.1:0-2350 GCA_964602755.1 uncultured Planctomycetales bacterium | reverse complement strand
CCTCTTTGCTGGACAACTCCGTTGTCTTTCACGCAGCGTCGCTACGCGACGCTGCGTGGGCGCGATGCCCGCCTGACACGGCCGGCGGTCGGCGGCTCTACGTCGATATCCTCCTGGCGCATCGGGCCCGGCCAGTGCGCGGCCCGGCGAGGGGAGCCTCCCTTGCGACCCCGGCCCCGGTGTGGTCCACCCTCCGCCCACCGGGGCCGGCCGCGGGGGCCGCCCAGCCGATTCGGGGCGTCCCCATGCCACCGTTCGCTCGCCCGGGCCCCCCGCGAGCCGCGGCAGCATTGCGACGGCATCGTTATCGTAGGGCCCACCGAGAGCCGCCGGGTGCAACCCGACTTCTACGTCGTACGGAACCCGACCATAGCAGGGACTGCAGATTGACAGATCATCCGACACCTTGACAAGAAACGGAAAGGACTGTAGATATGCTCACGTCCAGACACATTGTTCTTGCAATCATCATCATTGTCGCTTTCCTGGGATCGCCGCTGAAGGCGGACTGGTTGATATTTGGCGATCTCACGCCACAAAATGCGAGCCTGGTCGATGGCTGGGCTGCTATAGCGGCAGACATACATGGTGAGTCCTCTGTGATCGTATACGATATTGGAACGTTCACTGACTATCTGTCCGCCGCGTACTGGACCCGCGTGGTAATCGTGACAGACCATCCCGAAGCCTGGCAGCATGCACCGCGAGGTTGTGCACTGGATATCGACCTGTCCACCTTCGATGCACCATTGCTCTGGAGTGCATTTGCGACCGAAAGCTCTGGCTGGTGGGCATGCGCTGACCTCTTCTGGCAACGCGGCGTGGCTTATACATCATGGTCTGAGGCATATGAGGGGACCGTGACGTCAATGGCCGCGCCCATGCAACGTCTGGAGATCCCTGCGGCGCCGTTCCCCGTCATTTCGCTGCATGCGCATGATATGACTGTCGATGCAACCGGGTCCGAATATGATGAGTGTCTCCAGCGCTGCCGCAGTCGTTATTGGGATCGTGTTCGCATGTGCGAATCAGCGTATATTCAGTCCATCAACGAGTGTGAACAGACTTATCCTCCTGGTGACCCTGACGGATACGAGTGCATGGACGACGCGCTGCGTGCATATACGCATTGCCTGACGTGGGCCCAAACGCTGCGCCTGATTTGTGAAAGTCGATGCGTAGTGCTCTATGGACACCGCCAACCGACGGGCCCTCAGGCCCCAGGTGGCTTCAGCGGCTTGCCGTAGGTGGCTTTGTGCGCCGAAAGGCGAGTTGATTCTGATTCGCGGCGCCGGTGACGTCGCGTCAGCAACGAAGAGCTTGGCGGCATCATTGGGATGGTTGGAAGGTCATGGCTACGCTCACAACACTCAGCGTCGTGCAATCGCTAACCATAATTGCCGTACTCATCCTGTCCCCGGGGCAGGCACAGGCACAGGACTGGTACGACATGCCAGTACCCGAGGTATCCAGCTCCCCGCCCGCCGGGCGGGAGACTATCCGTATTCTACAGACGCTTGATCGGTACAACGCACTTCTGGATGCGTACGGGGACGACGTCGTCGCTGATGCCGCAGCGATTCAAGACCTGCTCGCTGAATTGTGGTATGACACGGGCCATCCCGGAGGCAACTTCGTCTACCAGATGGCAGTGCTCGAGCGCATAAGCAGCCTTGCGCCCGGTGACCTTTCGGATCAAGCCCATGCGGAACTCAAGAAGGGTTTGCTATGCTACGCACGACAATCCGACGACAACCTTCGGCGGTCCAGCATGTTGGCCGCGGGCCTGCGAGTGGAGCTGCTCAGGTGTTTCCCTGACGATCAGGACGTAATCGCGACAGTCCGCCGGTTGCGTCGATACGCCACCGGAAGGACAGGAGCGAGCACCGAGGAGACCTTTGGGCCGGCCGGCGAGCGCGATCCAGCGAACAGTGCCCCCCAGGCAGCCAGAGATTCAGTGCCCGAAGAGTCTTCCACCCGCAGCGGTTTGCGCAGATTCGCGAACGCAAGGCCTTCAGAGACTGCCGCCAGCGCCTCAACGCTTCTTCGCCGTCTGCGACGGTACGTCAGGGGGCCGGGAGACGACGTCGAGGAGTTGCAGTCTATTATCGCAATTGCAAAGAAGGGTTTTGGCAACATACATGTTGATGATCTGGTATCCCGCGAATTGTTGAGGGCATATGGCCAGTTGCT
Source organism: uncultured Planctomycetales bacterium (assembly GCA_964602755.1). GTDB lineage: Bacteria > Planctomycetota > Phycisphaerae > UBA1845 > Fen-1342 > JALSRY01. The sequence goes on along the minus strand of CAZRSM010000377.1, from coordinate 157 downwards.
CGGGCGTCGTAAGAACGCTCCACCGTCGGCGGTTGTCAAGCTGATCGACGCCGACCTGGTCCGCATCGGGAAGCTCGAGCTCAAGCAGCGCACGACGCGGCTGCTGTGGGCGAAGGTGGTCGACACCATGGGCGACCGGGCCTCGCGGCGGTTGCGT
>CAZRSM010000376.1:0-4219 GCA_964602755.1 uncultured Planctomycetales bacterium | reverse complement strand
CGGTTTCGGACGCAGTGGTTTCCAGCGTCTCAGGCTGGCGGGGACGGCGCAAGTGGCCCTTCCTGCTCGGGGCGGGCGCGCTTCTGGTGGGACTGCTGGCCCTGCCCGGCGGCGGCCGCAAGTGGCTGGGTGCCCTCTTCGAGAGCCCGGCACGCGAGCTCGAGTACTTCGCGGTCAAGCCGACCACGCTCAACATCACGCTGGAAGAACGCGGCGAGTTGCAGCCGAGCAAATCGATCAAGCTCAAATGCGAGGTTGACGGCCAGCCGAGCATCCTGTACGTGGTCGAGGAGAGCACGCGCGTCAAGAAGGGTGATCTGCTGCTCGAGCTGACCTCCGATGCCATCCGCGAGAAGCTCGAAGCCGAGCAGTTCGCGCTCAACCGGGCCATCGAGGCCCTGCGCAGCGCCGAAGTCGACCGCGACATCCAGAAAACCCAGAACAAGACCAACATCCAGAAGGCCGAGGTGGACGTCAAGATCGCCGAGCTCGACCTGCAGAAGTACCTCGAAGGCGACTACAAGCAGCGCGAGCAGGCCATCAAGGTCGAGATCCAGCAGACCGAGATGGAGCTGGAGCGCAAGCGCAACGAGCTGAAGGAGAACGAAGAGCTGCTGGAGAAGGGCTGGATCACCAAGTACGAAGTCGACCAGATCCGCTATGCAATCGACGTGCTCAGCCTCAAGCTGGAACGCTCGCGTCTGTCGCTCGATACGCTCAAGAAGTACGAGCGGAAGATGAACGAAATGCGCAAACAGTCGGCGCTGGCCGTGGCCATCGCGGCTTTGGAAGAGCAGAGAAAACGCGCCGACATCCTGATGGCCAAACGAGACAACGAGGTCGCGGCCAAGAAAGCCGATGTCGAGAAACGCCGCGAGCGCGTCAGGAAGTACGAAGAACAGCTTGCCAAGTGCAAGATCTACGCCCCGGCCGACGGCATCGTGCAGTACCCCTCCGAGGGCTGGCGCTGGAGCAGCGACCGGATCGCCGTCGGCGAGACGGTCCGCAAGGGCCAGACCCTGCTCGAACTGCCCGATACCTCGCAGATGATCGTCAAGACCCGCATCCACGAGGCCGACCGGCGCCTGGTGCACGAGGGCATGCCCTGCCTGATCGAGATCACCGCCTTGCCCGATCGGGTCTTCACCGGGCGTATCTCCAAGATCGACCGCTTCGTCAGCAGCGAGAACCGCTGGCTCAACCCCGATCTCAAGGAACACGGCGCCGAAATACTGCTCGACCCCACCGAGGTGCCGCTCTCGCCGGGTGAGAGTGCCAGGGTGCGCATCCTGATCGACACCATCGAGAACGCTTTGGCGGTGCCCGTGCAGTGCGTCTACACACGCGGCACGCACAGCTTCGTCTTCGTCGATCGCGGCGACGGTCCAGAGCCGGTCGAGGTCACGCTGGGACAGGCCACGCCGCGGCTGGTCGAAGTGGTCGCGGGCCTGGCCGAAGGCGACCGCGTGCTGATGCGCGCCGACGCCGAACTGCTGGCCAAGCTGCCGCGGGCCGAGGATCTGGATGAAGGTGTCGGCGCCGCCCTGTTCAAACCCAAGTCACCGCCCGTGGCCAAGGACCGGGCCGCCGAGAAGCCCGATCAACCGAAGGCCCCGGCCAGTCAGCCGGCCGTCGCCGGGCAGCCGCCGCCGGCCGAGGCGAATTCCGACCGGACCGCGCCCGGCGGAGGCGACGCCGCCGACAGCACCAACGATTGATCCGCTTCCCGTTTTGCGGGCTTAGCTGCACCGGCGGGCGCGCTCTATGATGCGCCGCATGGCGCGGCTGCGACCCGACATCACTCTGCTGATCCTGCTGACCGCCGGCGGCATTACCCTGCTGGCGCCGACGGCCTGGCTGGTGCTGGCGCCGGACGCGATGCTGGTGGGGCTGCTGATCCTGGCGGCCGCCGGCTCGGGCTGCTGGCCGTTGCGCTGGCTGCTCGCGAGTGGCGCCGACGCGCCAAAGGCCGGGCCGCTGAGCAGACCCGCGGCGCGCTTCTGCCTGGCCGTGGGCCTCGGACTGGGACTGCTGGCGGTGCTGACGCTGGCGCTGGGATCGCTCGGCTGGCTGAGCACGGCCACGGCGTGGGCGATGCTGACGGTGGGGCTGGCCCTGGGGGTGCTCTGGCTGCGCCAGCGGCGCCCGCCGACCGAGGCTGCGCCGGTCGGCGGACGGACGGACATGCTCGCGCTGGCGGCCATGGGTGTGCTGGCGGTGCCGCTGGCAGTCGCGCTGCTGGGGTCCACGCTGCCGCCGGGAATCCTCTGGCCCGAGGAAGCCTTCGGCTACGACGTGCTCGAATACCACCTTCAGGCGCCGCGCGAATACTTCGCGGCCGGTCGCATAATCTTCTTGCCGCACAACGTTTACGCTTCGTTTCCCCAGCAGGTCGAGATGCTCTACCTGCTGTTGATGCACCTGCTGGGCGACGTCTACGCCGCAGCGACGGCCTGCCAACTGCTCCACGCAGCGCTGGGGATACTGGCGGCGCTGGCCGTCGCGGCGTGCTGCGAGACGCCCCGTCGGCGGCTGCTGGCGCTGGTGCTGGCGGCCAGCACGCCCTGGCTGGCCTACCTCGGATGCCTGGCCTACGTGGAGAACGGGCTGCTGCTGTTCACGGCCCTGGCGGGAGTGGTGGTAATCGACCACCTGCGCTGCGGCGGCGCCCTCACCATGCGCCGCGCGCTGCTGGCCGGGCTGATGCTGGGCCTGGCGACTGGCTGCAAGTACACCGCCGGGCCGCTGGTGGCGTTGCCGCTGGTCGCCGCATGGGTACTGACCGCCAAACTGTCGCCTGGGCGGCGCGCGATGCTGGCAGCGGCCTGCGGCCTGGCGGCGCTGGCGGCGCTGTCGCCGTGGCTGGTTCGCAACACCTTGCAGACCGGCAACCCCGTGTATCCCTTCGCCTACCGGCTCTTCGACGGCCGCGCCTGGAGCCAGCAGCAGGCCCGGCAGTGGGACGCCGCCCACCGGCTGCCGCCGGGCGAAACGGGAGCCGGCCCCCGGCTGCGCCGGGCGCTGCGCGAGCTGACCGGCTTCGTGGATCGGCAGGCGGGTACCTACCGGCCGAGCCTGTTCGGGCCGGCGCTGGTGGCGTTGGGGCTGCTGGGCGTCCTGCGGGCGCGCACGCGGCTCGAGCTGACGCTGATCGTCTGGCTGGCGGGAATGCTGGGCGCGTGGGCGGGCCTGACGTTCATCGCCGGGCGCTTCGCCATCCCGGCGGTGGTGCCGCTGGCGCTGCTCGGTGCGGGGCAGGGCGGCGGCGCGCGCGAAGACGGGTTGCGAAACCGGTTCTGGTCGGCGGCGCTGGGCTGGGCGGTGGTGCTGACGGCACTCGGCAGCGACCTGGTGCTGCTCGGGCGCTACCGTCAGGCGGCGGTCGGCTTCGAGCGTTCCCACGGCGTACCTTTGCTGGCGGCGGTGGGACAGACCGACGCCCTGGTGCGCTACAACCCGCTCAACGAGCTGTTGCCTCCGGACGCCTACGCCTGGCTGGTGGGTGAGGCCCGGTTGTTCTACGTGCAGCGGCGCGTGCACTACACCGTGGTTTTCAGCCGCGATCCGTGGCTGGAGTATGCCGCCGGGCACGACGCGCCGGCGGCGGTTGCGTGGCTCGCGCAGCGGGGGGTGACGCACGTGGTCTTCTGCTGGCCTGAAATCGATCGCCTGCGCGGCACGTATGGTTTTTCACCGCTGGTGACGCCCAGGTGGGTAGACGCGCTCCAGGCGGCGGGGCTGGAGCCGGTCAGTCTCCCGGGTACTGCGCCGGCCGCTGGCATGTACGCGGTCTACCGCGTGCCGCCGATCTCTGATCGCTCGCAGTGAGGGGCAAGTGCAGAGTGCAAAGTGCGAAGTCGTCGGGGGGGCCACCCTACAAGGCTGAGGGACGCAGGGAGAGGGATTGAGGGAACAGGGATTGAGAGGTTGCATCCGGCGGGCGGCGGGGCGATCCGGTGGCGGGTTGTGGGCGGAGGCTCTGCCCCCCCTGTGGTCCCTCCCTGGGAGGGGGGACGGTCGGCAAGAAAGGGACTCAGGGACGCAGGGACGAAGGGAGAAGAGGGATTGAGGGAACAGGGATTAAGGGATTGAGAGATTGCGTCCGGTGGGCGGCGCGGCGGTCCGCAGGCGGATCGTGGGCGGAGGCTCTGCCCCCCCTGTGGTCCCCCCTGGAAGGGGGGACGGTCGGCAAGAAAGGGACTCAGGGACGCAGGGACGA
>CAZRSM010000375.1:0-6394 GCA_964602755.1 uncultured Planctomycetales bacterium | reverse complement strand
TACGCCGCCAGCATCTCCGCGTATGGCAGCACGCCGCGCACCGCCGGCCGATACTCGTCGGGCCAGCGGTAGGCCGGATCGGGGCTGTCGGCCATGCGGTCGTAGATGTCCAGGCCGAACCCGAGTGCCGGACGCAGTATCTGGTGCGCCGCGCTGCGACGTTGCCCGTGCCGCGCGGCGTACCAGGTGCCGGCGAATGCCACTGTCCCGCTGCGCGGCTCCGTGAGCACCGGATTGTGAATCCGCGGCTGGGCCGCGAACGGCAAAGCATAGACCCGATCGTGCCCCACATGCTTGCGATAGTCTTCTATGCAGCTTGCATCTGAAGTAAACACGTAGTCAAACTGCCCGGCCGCCTCGATGAAGACATCGAAATTGGGTGGGTCTTCCTTGTTGTAAAACACAGTGGGCACATCATGCCGCCGGCACCAGGCCACGATCTGGGGGATCACGTAACGCCCCACCAGGTCGCTGCGCCGGCCGAGGTCACGCACCTGATCACGCCAGGCACCCCGCACCCCGCTCCAGGTCGACTCCACCAGCAGCAGGTGCGGCCGACGCTCGGCGAAAACCGCCTGCCAGTCGCGCGGCGTAAACGCCACCAGCTCGGCCTCGAATTGCCACGCCCGCCACGAGAACTCGTCGGCCACCAGCGCGATGCGCAACTGCGGCCGCACTACTAACTCCGGCGGCGCCGTGGAGAAGGGCGGCAGGTGCTCCGGCCCGTCCCCGGCCACCGTTCGCCGAGCGCTGACCTCGCCCCCCGCTGCGCGGCGCGCTTCCAGCCGGCGGGCCCGCGCCCGCCGCCAGCCCTCGAGCGCCAACCGGGCCAGCCGCAGTGGCAGCCGCAGCGTGTCCAGCGAGGGCCGTGCCGCGCGTACCAGGGCATCGCCCAGGCGATAGCGGATGCTCTGTTCGCAGGCCTGCAGTTGCGCCTGGGCGTGTTCGAGCCGCTGCGCCAGCCGGCCGGCGCGGGCCTCGGCCTCCCGACGCCGCTCGCGCTCCCCGGCCAACTCGGCCCGCAATGCCTCGGGCCCCTGGTCGTGCGAATCGGCCGATCGATCCTGCTTGCTCATTGCGCTGATGGTTCCGGGAGAAACTCGCCGGCCGGGCCTGGCTGTCGCCCGGCACGGCCGCTGGTGGATTTGCCATGTCACCGCCGGGCAACCATACGTCGCGCCCTGCCGGCAGTCAAGCTGGCCCGCCGCGCGGCCGCAGGCGTGCGCCGTGCGCCCGGCAAGGCAGCCGCCTCGGCTCCGTCTGCGGCCGCCGGGCCCCCTGCTGATCCCACAAATCCTGGACGCCAGACTGCTGTATCGCCCGGCGGCCGGGGCTAGAATCCGAGCCATGAAGCTCAAGCTGCACACGTGGATCTTCGTCGGCATGGTGCTCGGCGTGGTGGTCGGCTATCTGCTCTACCGCGTCTGGGATCCCACCGCCGGAGTCGGGCCGCAGCCCGCCTGGCACGCGACCGTCTTGTGGCTGCTCGATCTGCTCGGCCCGACCTTCTTCATGGGCGCCCTCAAGATGATCATCGCGCCGCTGATCCTGGCCAGCATCATTGCCGGCGTCACGTCGCTGCCCGACATCCGCGAGCTGGGCGCCATCGGCTGGAAAACGCTGGTCTACTACATCGGCACCACCTCGGTCGCCGTGGCGATCGGTCTGCTGGCCGTGCTGCTGGTCCAGCCGGGGCGCAAGCCGGCCTCGCTGGCCATCCGTCAGGCGGCCCAGAACGAGCAGGCCCGATACCGCGAGCAGTACGCCCAGGCCACCGGCCAGGCGGCCCTCGACGAGGCTGGCCGCCCGCGGCCCGACTACGTGAACTGGCTGCGCAGCACCAAGCGCGGCGTCAAGGCCGAGGGGCGCTACGCCTCCAAACTGAGGGCCATCCAGTCGGCCGAAGGGCGCAGCCCGGGGCAGATTTTCACCGAGGACATCGTGCGGCCGCTGCTGATGAACCCCTTCACCTCGCTGGCGGCCAATCCACCCAACGCGCTGGGCATCATCGCTTTCGCGCTGCTGACCGGCATCGCCTGCACGTTCCTGGGCGAGCCGGCCCGGCCGGTGGTGGACTTCTTCCAGGGCCTCAACGCGGTCATGATGCGCATCACGCACTGGCTGATGGCCGTGGCCCCGCTGGCCATCGGCTGCATCGTCGCCAAGCTGGTGGCCGATACCGGGCCGGGGGTGTTCTCGTCGCTGGGGTGGTACTGCGTCACCGTGCTGGGCGGCATCGCCGTGCACGTCGCGGTGCTGCTGATCGTCGCCGCCACCGTGGGCGGCGTCGGCCCGCTGGCCCTGTGGCGCGGCATCCGTGAAGCCTGGCTGGTAGCCTTCAGCACGCGCTCCAGCGCCGCCACCTTGCCGATCACCATCGCCACGACCACCGAGAAGCTGGGCGTCTCGCCCAAGGTGGCCAACTTCTCGCTGCCGCTGGGCGCCACCATGAATATGGACGGCACGGCCCTGTACGAAGGCGTGGCGGTGATCTTCCTGATCCAGATCTTCGGCGGCCTCGACGACGTGCCCATCGAGATGACCGCCATGACCACCTTCCTGATCTTCATCACGGCGGTGCTGGCCTCGATCGGCGCCGCCGCCGTGCCCAACGCCGGGCTGGTGACCATGGTGATCGTGGCGACGGCGGTCAACCTGCCGGTCTATTACATTCCGCTGATCTTCGCGGTCGACGCGGTGCTCGACATGTTCCGCACCTCGACCAACGTACTGGGCGACGCCATCGGGGCGCTGGTGGTCAACCGGCTGGAACGCCACCGGCTGGGCGAAACGTAGCGCCGCGTCGGCTGCTTGCCGCCGCCTGGGGCAGATAGTATGTTTGAGGTGTGGGCCGCGTGGTGTTCGCCTCGGCGACCAGCGGCCGTCGATGCCTGGACCCGCTAACCTGCGAGTAATGACATGGCCGGACATTCCCACTGGGCCCGCATCAAGCGTGCCAAAGCGGCTACCGATGCCCGTCGCAGTCGGATGTGGAGCAAGCTCTCGCGGGCCATCATCGTGGCGGCTCGCAACGGCGGCGGCGACCCAGACGCCAACCTCGCCCTGCGCTACGCCATCGACGCCGCCAAGGCCGCCAACATGCCCAAGGACACCATCGAACGGGCCATCAAGAAAGGTACTGGCGAGATCGAGGGCGCCGAGTACGTCGAGCTGGTCTTCGAGGGCTACGGCCCCGGCGGAGCCGCCATCATGTGCTTCGCACTGACCGATAACCGCAACCGTACCGCCCCCGAAATCAAGAAGATCTTCGAACGCCACGGCGGCAGCCTGGGCGCCAGCAACTCGGTGGCCTGGATGTTCAGCAAGCGCGGCGTGTTCATCGTCCCCGCCGACCAGGCCGACGAAGACCGCCTGACCGAAATCGGCCTGGAGGCCGGCGTGGACGACATCATCCGCGAAGACGACGCCTTCGAGCTGCGCTGCGAACCGGGCGTCTTCAACGACGTCAAGCAGGCCCTGGCCGACGCCGGCATCGCACCCGAGAGCGCCGAAATCTCAATGGAACCATCCTCGACCGTCAAGGTCGAGGGCGACAACGCCGCCAGGCTCGTCAAGCTGCTCGAAGAACTGGAAGACCACGACGACGTGCAGAACGTCTACGGCAACTTCGAGATATCGCAAGCTGAAATGGAGCGGCTGTCGCAATAGCGGCCGCCGCGCGTGAGGGACGACATGTCACCAACCGGCGCCATACGCCCCGGCCGCCCGGTTGCGGTCGGACTGCTCCTGTCGCTGATCCCGCTGACCGGCTGCGGCATCGGCTCGGCGGCCAGGCAGGCCTTCTACGAAATCCGCGGGGCCGAGACCGAGATCAAGATGATCTCGGATTTCTCGCCGCAGAAACTCGAGCCCTACCGTGCCATCCTCACCCGGCCGGCCACCACCACCGTCGGTCCGCGCCTGTGCCCGCCGCGGCTGCTGGACTACTACAACGAATATCTCGCCCGGCTGCCCGAACAACTGCGCGAACAGTACCCCGGCGGCAAGCCGGCCCTCGAGCTGTGCTGCGAAATCATCTACTTTCAGCCCAAGGGGCTCTTCAGCGGAGCGCTGTGTCTGGCACGGGTCAGGATGTTCGACGCCGACGACCGCCACCTGGTGGCCGACGCGATGGTCCTCACCGAAAGCAAGTCGTTCCGCGACTCGAGCCGCCGCGACCTGGCCGAATCGAGCGTCAAGGGCCTGCGCAAGCTGCTGCGCGACCGGCGCCTGCCGGAGAAGTCGATCCTCGATCTGGACTGAGAGGAAAGAGCCGCACCGATTCCAGCGCGCCGGCATCAGCGCATTTCGGCCACCACCAGCGTCACGTCGTCGTCGGGGTTGAGCGAGCCCTCCTGGCGATCGAGATAGGCCGCCAGGGCTTCGACCAGGCCGTCGGCATCCAGGCGCGCCAGTTCGTGCAGCTCGCGCCCGAACTCGACCGCCACGCCGTCCTCGTCGCGCTCGCGGATGAAGGTGTCTTCCAGCCCGTCGGTATACAGGATCAGCTTGTCGCCTGCGGAGAGCGTGAGCCGCAGCTCCTCGAAGTCGGGATCGAGGCCGGCCACGCCCAGCAGCCCGCCTTCGCAACGCAGCTCGCTGATCTCGCCGGCAGCCGGGATGTGCAGCGGGTAGGGGTGTCCGGCCCGGCTCAGGCACAGCTCGCCGCTGACGACATCGAGCACGCCGTAAGCCGCGGTGACGAACTGGGCATGCGCGCTTTCGTGCTCGATCAGGCTGCTGTGCAACCGCGTCAGCACCTCGGCCGGCCCGACGATGCGCGTGCCGTCTCCGGTGCGCTCGGTCGGCACCAGGCTGTGGCGCAGGAACATCGACATCAGCCCGGCGGCCGTGCCGTGGCCCATCGCGTCGGAAATGAACAACGCCACCCGCTGCTCATCGAGCCGGAACACGTCGTACATGTCGCCGCTGACCCACGTGGCCGGGCGGTACAGCCGCGCGAAACGCACGCGCTCGCAGTGCGGCAGCTCGCGCGGCAGGAACCCCTGCTGCAGACGACCGGCCAGTCGCAGCTCCTGGTCGATCTCGCTGAAGTAGCGTTGCAGGTGGTTGCCCAGTTGCTGGAGCTGGTCCAGCTCCTTCTCCATGCGGCGGATGATCGGAGCGTAGCGCGCCAGCGTGGTCAGCCGGCCGACGACCTCTTCGAGACCCACGTGACCCGCGACGCGCTCGATCAGTCCCTCCTGCTCGAAACCGACCGTTTCGGGCAACCCCCACACCAGTGCCGACACGTGCATCTGCCGGGCCTGCTCGAGCAGCGTGACGGCCCGCTCGACCTCGAGCGCCGCGCTGGTCTGGTCGAGCACGCAGATCAGCAGATCGGCCTCGCGCAGTCGCTCGGTTGCCGGAGCCGCCTCCCAGTGGATGCACTGCTCGGGAATCCCGCGTTCGACCAGCACCCGCCGCAACACCTGCGATCGGACCGTGGCCGGACCGCACAGCAGCACCTGTGGCGTCAGATGAGACAACATCTCGGCTCCTGGATCGAGACCGCTCGCCAGAAGGCCGCCGGCTGCGCAGAAGCCCGGCCGCGCATGGGCACCTCGAGCAGTTCTCGAATAGGGGGTTGGTCCCGCAGGTGGCTTCGACGCCTTACCTGACGCCCTTGAATACGTCGTTGGGAATCTCGATCCGGTCGCCGGCGCGCAGCTTGAGCCGCTCGAACGCCGCGGCCTTCATCTCCAGAGCGAAGATCGCCGGCTCATAAGAAGGGAAGGTCTGGAGCGTCAGCGGCGGCATGACGTGCGTCGCCACGATCCGACCGTCGAAGCGGGCATAAGCGATACCCAGCGGGATCAGCGTGTTCTTCATCCAGAAGCCCAGGTAGCGCTCGTCCGGGAAAACGAAGAGCATGCCCTCGTCGTCGCCGATCTCCTCGGCCGTCACCCACATCAGGCCCTCTTCGCGCTGCTCCGGCGTACGCACCACCCAGACGTTGAGCGTATGGCCGTTTACGCTGATCTGCGTGCGCGGCAGACTCTCAAGCGGGAACCGCCGGCGCATGGCGCTGCCGGCCTGCTCGCTCTCGGTGCCGACGCAGCCGAATCCGCTGATGATTATGGGAATCGTCACGACGGCTCCCAGTCCCAGTAGTTGTGCCGGCCTGCGCATCATCTCCCTGCCCGCAAATCCCGCCCTTTGCCCCCATTATGCCCCTGCACGGGCCATCGGCAACCGGCTGGGGACCAATGAAAGCCGCCGGCGCTTTTGATCTCCACGCCCCTTGGCGTTATCGACCTTCTGCGGTTTACTCAGGCCCCGGAGAAGCAGTCATGGACGACGGTCTGATAATCTTGAACAAACCCCCGGGCATCACCAGTGCCAAAGCGCTCTATCGCGTGCGCAAGACCACCCGCGTGCGCAAGAGCGGACA
>CAZRSM010000374.1:0-1719 GCA_964602755.1 uncultured Planctomycetales bacterium | reverse complement strand
CTTCACCGCCAAACTCGAGACCATCGAGGAAGGCCAGCACTACAAGCTGACCGTCTCGAGCAAGCCGCCGCTGGAGATGCGCGCCAACGTGGGCAAAGTGCTGCTCGAAACCGGCCTCGAGCAGTACCCGGTGCTCGAGATCCCTATCAGCGCCTACGTCGCCCCGCGCGTCTCCGTGATGCCCAAGCGGCTGTTCGTTTCGCCACGCGTCACCAAGGAGTTCCAGCGCATCATCCGCGTGAGCTACCGGCCCAACAAGCCGCTCAAGATCGTCTCGATCAAGACCAGCCACCCCGACCTGATCAGGGCCGAGCAGATCGAGACACCCACGCCCACGGCGGTCAACTCGCTGACGCGCTTCCACCAGATCCGCGTGACGCTGCCCCCCGGCGACAAGATGCCCAAGGAGGGCGGCTGGATCGAGATCGAAACCGACGACCCCGCCCCCGAGTACCACAAGCTGCGGGTCGAGGTCCAGATGCGCAAGACCGCCGGCCGCATCATTCGTCCGATGCCGGGCAAACCGGCCGGCCCGCCGCGAAGCATCAAACCCGGCCAGCAGAAGCCCGGCAAGTCCAGCCCGCCGGCCACCGAGCAGGAACCGGCCGGCAAGCGCGGCCAGCCAGACTAGGCGTACGCCATGCGTTCGGCCATACGCATCGCGATCGTAGTAGTGCTGGCCGCGGGCGCGGCCTTCGTCCGCGCCCGCGTCGACAACCTGCCCTGGATACCGGACGTCGAGGCCATCGAACAGCAGCAGCAGGCCCATCAGCGGCTGCGCGAAACCGTCGGCATCACGCTCGACGAGTTCAGAGAACTCGTCGAGCAGGGCGCCGTGGTGATCGACGCCCGCCCGGCCGAGGAATTCGAGCAGGGGCATCTCGACACCGGCAGCGTGCCGCCCTGCCTCAACGTGCCGCCTGATACGCTCGAAGACAACCTCGACCGGCTGATGCAGCTCCAGGGCTTTCCGATCGTGCTCTACTGCACCTCCCTGACCTGCGACTTCGCCGAGGAGCTCTACCTCGATATGGAGCGCTACGGCTTTTTCAACATGAAGATCTACTTCCCCGGCTGGGAAGGCATCCTGCAGGCCGGTCTGCCCACTACCTCCGGCCCCGACACCTGGACCGGCTTCGACGAACCCAACGACCCCAACCGCGCCCCCGACGCCAACGACGCGGTCCGCGAAGCCCAGATGCGCGACGAACCCAACGGCTGAGCCGCGGCCCAGGAGTGCGAGCGCCATGAGCATCAAGCCGATCTGCAATCCTGCCGCCGCTCCGCCCGCCGGCAGCCTCGGTCCGCTGGTCGCCCGCCTGGTCGTGGGCATCCTGTTCATCATCTCGGGGCTGGGCAAGATAATCGCGCCGGTCGACTTCGCCGAGGAGATCCGGGCCTACGAGATGGTGCCGCTGGTGGTCACCAACGCCATGGCCTACATCCTGCCCTGGATCGAGCTGCTGGCCGGGTTGATGCTGGTGGCCTGCATCTGGCGGCGCGAGGCCCGGCTGATCATCGGCACCCTGCTGGTGGTCTTCACCATCGCCAAGGCCTGGACCTACGCCCAGGGGAAGTCCATCGACTGCGGCTGCGGCGGGCAGATCACCTTCCTCAAGTACATCTACAACAGCCCCCAGGGCATCGTGACCAACCTGGTGCTGCTGGCCCTGCTGATCCTCTTCTCGCCCCTGCCGGAGGTGGAGAGTGAAGACGAAG
>CAZRSM010000373.1:0-6614 GCA_964602755.1 uncultured Planctomycetales bacterium | reverse complement strand
CGCCCCGCCGGCCGAGACCGACGAGGTCTTCCTGTCGCACGACATTCCGATCGTCGTCGATCTCAAGAGCTTCATCGTGGGCAACCTCGACGGCACCACGATCGACTACAAGGACGGCCTGATGGGCGCCGGCTTCACGTTCCACAACCCCAACGCCAAGCACACCTGCGGTTGCGGATCGAGCTATTCGGCCTGAGTACCACGCCGCCCCCACCGTCGCTTTCTCGCGGGGGCAGCGCGAGCATGGGGAGCCGTGGAGCACATGACCGCCAACGAGCAGATCACCGCCGAGCACGCGCATCCGGCACGCTGCCAGCAGTGCCACAAACCGCTGGAAAGCCCCTTGTACTGCGCCGCCTGCCACCAGCTTTACCCGGCCGATGGGCTGGATTACTTCAGCCTGCTGGGGACCTCGCCGCGCTACGACGTCGATATCGAGCTGCTGCGCCGGCGCTACTTCCAGATCGCCCGCGATGTGCACCCTGACCGCCTCTCGGCCAGCGACCCGCAGCACCAGGCCCTCGGCTTGCGGATCATCGCCAAGCTCAACGAGGCCTACCGCGTGCTGCTCGACCCGGTGCTGCGGGCCGAGTACCTGCTCAAGCTCTCCGCCGGCGACGAAACGCTCGACGAGAAGCGCGTGCCGCCCGAGCTGCTGGCCGAGACGCTCGAGCTGCGCGAGCAGATCGAACAGGCCCGCGCCGCCGGCGATCAGAACACGCTGGCCGAACTGCGCAGCCGCATCGAGCAGGGCCATCGCCGCGTGCTCGAGCGCATCGCCGAGCTGGCCCGCAGGCTGCCGGGCGACGCCGCGCTGCGCCAGGAGCTGCGCACTTCTCTCAACGCGGTGCGCTACTATCAGAAGATGCTAGCCGAGCTTTGAGGAGCCGCATGAGCCAGCCGGAACCAATCGTGGGCATCGACCTGGGCACCACCTTCTCGCTGGTGGCCTACGTCGACGAGCGCGGGCCGCACGTGATCCCCGACGAAAACGGCGAAACGCGCTTACCGTCGGTCATCGCCCTGCTGCCGACCGAGCCGGGCCAGCCGCCCCGGCTGACCATCGGCTGGCCGGCCCGTGCCCACGCCGTCGAGTATCCGCAGACCACGGTCTATTCGATCAAACGCCTGATCGGCAAGGGGCTGGACGAGCTGCGCGATGAGCTGCCGTTTCTGGCCTACGCGGTCAAGCCCGGCCCGCGCGGCACCGTGCAGGTCGAGATCGACGGCCAGCGCTACACCCCCGAGGAGATCTCCTCGATCATCCTGCGCACGCTCAAACAGCGGGCCGAGCACCACCTGGGCCGGCCGGTCAACAAGGCGGTCATCACCGTGCCGGCCTATTTCGACGACTCGCAACGTCAGGCCACCCGCGACGCCGGCCGCGCCGCCGGCCTCGAGGTGGTCCGCATCATCAACGAGCCGACCGCCGCCGCGCTGGCCTACGGCATCGGCATCCGCGAGGCTCTGCACGACGACTCGCCCTGCGCTCCGCCCGGCCCGGCAGGCCAGAGCCTGCCCATCGCGCGCTCGGGCGAAGGAGCCGGCGGCTGTTCGGCCGCCAGCGCCGCCCCCAGCCAGACCGTCGCGGTCTACGACCTCGGCGGCGGCACGTTCGACATCTCCGTGCTGCGACTGGAAACCGGCGTGTTCCAGGTGCTCAGCACGGCCGGCGACACGCGTCTGGGCGGCGACGACTTCGACCGGCGCATCATTACGCTGGTGCAGCGCGAGGTGCACGAGCAGTTCGGGCTTTCCATCGACTCGCCCACCACCAAGCAGGCCCTCCGCGGCCTGGCCGAAGCGGTCAAGATCCGCCTCAGCCAGCAGCCCGAGGCCCGCATCGAGCTGGACCTGGGACAGGGACGCACCTACCGCCGCACGATCACCCGCGACGAGTTCGAGCGACTCTGCGACGACCTGGTCGACCGCACGCTCGAGTTGTGCCGCAGCGCCGTATCCGACGCCGGCCTGAGCCTCGACCAGATCGACCAGGTGATCCTGGTGGGCGGCTCGACGCGCATACCGCTCGTTCGCCGCCGGGTCGAGGAGACCTTCGGCCGCCGGGCATACACGGCTCTCAACCCCGACCAGGTGGTGGCCATCGGGGCCGCGATGCAGGCCTCGCTGCTGGCCGGCAACCGCCTCGACATGCTCCTGCTCGACGTGACCCCGCTGTCGCTGGGCGTCGAGACACTGGGCGGTGCGGTCAGCAAGCTGATCCTGAAGAACACGACCATCCCGTGTCGGGCGGTCGAACAGTTCACCACCTTCGTCGACGGACAGACGGCCATCAAGTTCAACGTCGTGCAGGGTGAGCGCGAGCTGGCCCGCGACTGTCGCAGCCTGGGGCAGTTCGAACTGCGCGACATCCCCCCCATGCCGGCCGGCATGCCCAAGGTCGAGGTCGAGTTCCTGATCGACGCCAACGGCATCCTCAACGTATCGGCCCGCGAGCTGCGCAGCGGACGCCAGGCCGGCATCCAGATCGTGCCCACGCACGGCCTGACCCGCGAAGAGGTCGCCCGCATCGAGCGCGAAAGCCTGCTGCACGCCCGCGAAGACATCGACGCCCACCGTCGTATCGACCTGGTCAATCAGGTCGAGTTCGACACGCACAAGGCCGAGCAGATGCTGGCCAAGGTCGGCCACCTGCTCGAGAAGTCCGAACGGGAGCGTATCGAAGCCGACATCGCCGCCCTGCGCGAGCTGGCCCGCAGCACCGACGACCTGGACGCCCTGCACCAGGCCCTGGACTCCTTCGGCAAAAGCACGGTCCACCTGGCCGAGTTGGGCATCCGCGAAGCACTCAAAGAAAACGCCGATTAGCAACTACGCAGGAAATACCACGATGGGCGGACAAAACCCCTACATCCAGAACAACGACGCGCAACCAGCCACCCGGCCCTTCAAGATCCGCTTCATCGACGAGCAGGGCCACGAGCACCTGGTCGAAGTCGAGCCCGAAAAAATCCCCTACGACGAGCACGGCCTGCCCGGCAGCGTCCTCGAAATAGCCCTGGGCCACGGCGTCGAAATCGACCACGCCTGCGGCGGCGTGTGCGCCTGCAGCACCTGCCACGTGATCGTCAAGGAGGGGCTCGAATCGTGCAACCAGCCCTCGGAAGAGGAAGAAGACAAGCTCGACGCGGCTTACGGCGTCACCCACCAGTCACGGCTGGCCTGCCAGTGCGTGCCCGACGGCAGCCAGGATCTGCTGGTGGTCATCCCGAGCTGGAACCGCAACCTGGCCCGCGAAGGCCATTGACCCAAAGCCTGCTGACCCGGCGGGTCCGCCGGCAGATGCGCTCACCGGCCGATGCGCCCGCCGTCCGCGTGCCGCTGACTCCCCTCCCTGGCAGGGAGGGGCGAGGTGACCAGTGCAAACTGGCGAGTGCGAAGTGACAAGAAGGCCGTGACCGGGCGACGGTTCGGATATCCGGCGGCCGTCCGCATCCGCCGGCTCCGATGGCCCGCAGGGTGGGCGTCCTTGGCGCCCTTGGCGGTTTTCTTGGCGTCCTTGGCGGTTTTCCTGGCGTCCTTGGCGGATTCTGGCGGGCGGTGTCGGGCCGTGATCGCGGCGTGCGGTGCCCACCCCACGGGTTCTGCAAGTCCCCCGTGGGAGGGCCCGGGGACGCGGAGTCGCTACCGGTCGTTGCGGGCGTCGAAGTAGCCCACACGCTGCTGCGAGATGATCTCGGGCCGCGCGTCGTCGTTGCGCAGCCGCACCGGCGTTTCGGGCACGCCGTCCGGGCCGGCGACGCCGTCGGCGCTGTACATGTCCAGCAACAGCGGTACCACCGGCAGCGCCCGGAAGACCGGCCAGTTGGCCCGCGGCTGGCGATCCAGCTCGTCGATGGGCAGGTAGCTGCCGTTGGTCGGGTCGTAGTAGGCATAGCGCAGCCGCGGCAGCAGGTTCGAGCGGTCGAACGTGGTCTGAGACCGCATGCTGCGTTGCGGATCCTGCCGGTCGATGATGCTGACGTACGCCGTAAAGGTGTTGCTGCGCGTGGTCAGATACTGCGTATCGAGCAGCGCCAGCAGGCTGACCGCCTTGACGTAGTCGCTGATGTTCCTGCCGACCGTTACGCTGTCGACCGTTCCCACCGGCGGCAACAGGTGTGGCGGCGTCGAATCGAAACCCTTGACGTTGAGCAGCTCGCCGACCGTCAGGAAGCCGAAGTGCTCAGGCTGTTCCGAGCCCGCCGTGCCCATCCCGCGAATGCGACCGTAGAGCGTCGCCCGCCGATAGGGCGAAGCCGGCGCCCGCGTGCCGTTCGGCAGACGGATCACGCCTTGGCCGTGCAGGTGGCTGTCGGCGTACACACGCTCGGGCCGGCCGGGGATGTACTCGAGGTACTGTACGCCGTCGCGATATGCGGCGGCCGCCTGCGCCAGCCACGGTCCCAGGCGCCAGCGTCCGACTTCCCGACCGGCGCCCGTGGCCCATGGGAGGTCTCGGCCGGCATGCTGATAGCCATCTTCGCCGTGAATCAGACGGAAGTGCGCATACGCTGTACCGGGCACGACCATGTGGGCAGCCGGATCGTACGAATCCACCAGCACGTTGGCTGCCGGATCCCAGAAATCGGGCGCCGGATCGGCCACCGTGACCGGGCTGCCCGGGTCGATCAACGGCAACTTGCCGGACGAATCGGGCCCCAGCAGCGGCAGGTTGGCCAGCAGGTACCACGGAGCGGCATTGATGTTGATCCGACTCGGGATGCGCAGCGGGTCGACGTCCGGCCGACCGTCGCCGTTGACGTCGCGCGTCGGGTCGATGGTAGTGAAGTAGTCGAAGATCAACTGGCCCCACGGGATATGCCCGGCCGCATTCTCGTTGAAATACGAGCCCGACGGCGAGCCTTGTTTGTTGTCAAAGACCGGCATGTGGCCGAAGTCGACCGGGTACGAAGTAATCCCGTGCCCGCGCGCGGACCACTGCAGGTCCAGCACGCGGCTGATCGGCAGCCAGTCCTCGTCGTACTGCGTGTTGCCCGGTTGCCAGACGTGCGAGAAACGCGGCACGAACAGCAGAAAGCCGGGCGTGGGGAACGAACGCGGCCGCAGGTCGGCCTGATCGCCGAACATGGGGTAGTTGGTCAGCGCTTCGAACAGCGTCGCTTCGTTGCCGGTAAACAGCGGGCCGGCGTTCATCGTGATCAGCGGCACGCTGGGAGCGAACTGCCCCCCTGCCGCCATGTCCGGATCGGTCACCTGGCCGGCGCCCCCGCCGCCGTCGTCGGCCAGCCACTTGGCGCTGTTGAGCGACTGCGTCACCGGCGCCCCGGAACCGGTAGCACCGAGGGCCTTGAAGATGGCCATGCGCCAGCGGGCAAAAGAGTCCGCCCGATTGTCACCATCGGTATCCTCGCCGGACGGCCAGGGATCGCCGGTGATCACCCCGTCATGGTTGAGATCGGCCATGCCCAGGGCCCAGGTGGGCGTACTGTCGCGATGGACGGCCTGCCAGGCGCCGCCGGCGCCGGCCTGTGGGATGCGCACGTCGATGCGGTCGACCGGGAACCAGCGGCCGACGGTGCTGTAACGCCACAGAAACAGCACCACGTCGCGGCTCTGCCCGGGCCCGCCGTTGTTGTCGATCAGGCCCAGGTGCAGCGTCGGCCCCAGCGCGTCGAAATGATCGTTGGGGTTCGAGGTCGGGCTGCCGTTCTTGAGCACCACGGTCAGGAACGAGCGTCCCTCGATGCGATCGTAGGGATACGGGAAGTTGAGCACCTTCCAGCGCGTGCTGGCACCGTTGGGGTCGTTGTTGGGGTTGGTGTCGTTGATCGAAATCGCAAACTGCGTCAGCGGGATCGCGAACACGTCGGTCAGGATCCCGCTACCGTTGTCCCGGTAATAGGGCGCGTAGGGGTTGTAGAGTTCGACCGCGACCGCCGTGTTGTCCTCGTTGGGGTCGTCGTTGTTGTTCGGGTCGTTGGGGTCACCGGTCTCCTGCATCGTGTAGGCCACGACTTCGGAGAAGAACGGCTGCGGGGCATAGCCGGCGTACTGCGTGCCGTTGTCGTCGTAGAAGACAGTGTCGATTGCCCCCTCCGGCAGGACGCCCTGGTCGTTGGGGTCGCGCGGCGCAACGAACGCCAACGTGTTGACCGCCAGCATGATCGCCTGCTGCCGGCGGCTGAGCGCCTCGTCATCGTCCGTAGTGGTGGTGAACAGGTCGCCCCAGTCGTCATTACCGTTGGCATCGGAGTGCCCGGCCAGCATCTCGTAGTAGATGCGCGCCAGACGCTTGATGATGACGCTGCCGGCTACCGGGTCATAGACGTAGTCGGCCCCGTTGTTGGCCGGTACGAAGGCCTTGGCCGCTTCGCCCAGGTAGAACTTGAGCTCGCCTTCGAACGTGCCCAGCTCCGTGCCCCTCGGGTCGTAATCCCCCGCCGTCTGCTTGCGCGCCAGATCGTCGCTGTTGCTGACCGCCGTCAGCAGGTGCCGGCGATCGTAGCGGTCGAGCAGCTCGGTGTTGACGTTGCCGGCCAGGTTGAACGCGTTGGGGTCCAGGCTCGCCGCCCGGGACCAGCCCCGCCGCGGGTCCGTGTTCACCGCCGTGTCGGTCGAGCCGATGTTGACTCGCTGCCAGTTGTCCGGCG
>CAZRSM010000372.1:0-7923 GCA_964602755.1 uncultured Planctomycetales bacterium | reverse complement strand
GCTCCAGTTCCCACACGACCACGCAAGCCATCGCCGCCACCAGCAGCCACCGGGCCGCCGCCCGCAACGGCTCGGCCAACGCCGGCAGCGTGACCCGCTCTTTGTTCAGGAACCGTCACAACGCCTGCGTGGCCGCGAAGCCGCTCAGCCCCGGCGAGCCCACCGACGGCCCCGCAGACGTGCGTGTCCTCGTCCGCATGTGCGCCTTGACCAGAAGCCAGTACCGCGCCTGCTCGCGCCGCTCCATCGGCGCTAGTTATCTCCCATCCAGGCGACCTTACGCCAATCCAGAGCAAATGTGTAGATACCTATGCTGAGAGGGAGGGGAGTCGCCGGCACACGCACCGCCACCCGCTATGCGCATGCCTTCGTGACTTCGTGCCTCAGCCGGATGGCGGACAGTGCCAACCCTGCGAACTCGCACGTCGCGGGCCTCGGCGTCATGCCTCGGCAGCACGCATCCGCAGGCTTCCGCCCTCCCCCGCCTCTCGCCGCGCGGCAGGATGTTCTGCAGCGGGCGCGCCGGGAGGGGCGCCCCGGATGGCTGCCTCATCCAGCATCCAGCAGCGCCAGTTTGCCGCCCATCAGGCGGCGCAGGGCCGGGATCAGGCGGCTATGCTCGGGGCGGGAGAGCTGCGGGTCGCGGCGCACGATCTCGAAGGCGTCGCGGCGGGCCTGTTCGAGCAGAGCGAAGTCGCCAACCAGGTCGCCGACGCGCAGTTCGGGCAGGCCGTGCTGGCGGGTGCCCAGCAGCTCGCCGGGGCCGCGCAGCTTGAGGTCGGCCTCGGCGATGCGGAACCCGTCGGTGGTCTCGGTCATCACCTTGAGCCGCTCGGCGGCCTTGGCGCCGCGAGACCGCGGCACCAGCACGCACAGGCTGTCGCGGCTGCCGCGCCCCACGCGGCCGCGCAACTGGTGCAACTGCGAAAGCCCGAAGCGGTCGGCGTTCTCGATCACCATGATGGTCGCGTTGGCCACGTCGACGCCCACCTCGACCACGGTGGTCGCCACCACGGCGTGCAGCTCGCCGGCGCGGAACGCCTCGATGGTGGCCTGCTTTTCGGCCGGACGCAGCGCACCGTGCAGCAACCCCACCCGCAGGCCGCGCCAGGGGCCGGCCAGCAGGCGCTCGTGCATCTGCAGCGCCGAGACCAGGTTCGCCGCCGGCTGCTTCGCGGCCGACTCGTCCGGCTCGTCCTGCCCGATCAGCGGACAGACCACGTAGGCCTGCTCGCCGGCCTCGAGCCGCTGCCGCAAGCGCCGCATGGCCGCCTCCCAGCGGCCGGGCGTCACGATGGTGGTTTCGATCCGGCCGCGTCCCGGCGGCATGGCGTCGATGATCGAGACGTCCAGGTCGCCGAAGACGGTCATCGCCAGCGTGCGCGGTATCGGCGTGGCGGTCATCACCAGGTAGTGCGGGGCCGGCCCTTTGGTGCGGATGTCGGCGCGTTGCAGGACGCCGAACTTGTGCTGTTCGTCGACGATCACCATCGCCAGGTCGGCGAAGGCCACGTCCTTCTCCAGCAGGGCCTGCGTGCCGACCACCAGGTCGATCTGGCCCGCCTCGATCCGGGCCAGCAGCTCGCTGCGGGCCTTGCGCGACAGGCCGCCGCGCAGCAGCGCCCGCCTGACGCGGCTGCCGGCCAGGTACTGTTCGATCTTGGCAAAGTGCTGCTGGGCGAGGATTTCGGTGGGGGCCATGATGGTGGCCTGCCGGCCGTTGGCCACCGCCGCCAGGCAGGCGTAGAGCGCCACCACGGTCTTGCCGCTGCCCACGTCGCCCTGGAGCAGGCGCGTCATGGGGCGCCCGCTCTCGATGTCGGCGGCGATCTCGCGGATCGCGCGGTCCTGGGCGGCGGTCAGCTCGAAGGGGAACCGCCGGCGGATGCGCCGGTCGATCTCGGGGGTGACGAACAGCCTGCGGCCGCGCTGCAACGCGTTGTGCTTGTAACGCCGCAGCGCCAGGGCCAGCTCCATCAGCAGGAACTCTTCATACGCCAGCCGGCGCCGGGCCAGCTCGAGGGCCGCCGGGTCGCGCGGCCGGTGCATGTCGCGCAGGGCCTGCTCGCGGGGTGGCAGGCCGTGTCTGGCCAGCAGTTCGGGCGGCAGGATCTCCTCGACCGGCAGACGACCGGCGGCCAGCACGCTGGCGACGATGCGGCGCAGTTGGCTCGATTTGACCTGCGCGTTGCTGCGGTAGACGCCCACCAGGCCGCCCTCGGCCTGCACCTGCGTCAGCAGCGTATCGGGCGGGAACACCTGCACCCGCGGCTGAATCAGCTCGAGGTCGCAGTTGTACTCGGTGACCTTGCCGCTGGCGACGACGATCGCTCCGCGGCACAGCCCGCGCGGCACATAGCGCGTCTGGAACCAGCGCAGCGTACACTCGGCGGTGCCGTCGTTGATGATGGCCTTGGCCCGCCCGTAGGACCGTTCGAAGTGCAGTACCTCGCCGCGCACGGTGGCGCTCACGCCCGGGCGCAGCTCGGCGATGTCCACCAGCCCGACCTCGGCCTCGTGCCGGAAGGGGAAGTACTCGAGCAGGTCAGCCACCGTGTGGATTCCCAGGGTGGCCAGACGCTGAGCCATGACCGGCCCGACGCCCTTGACGTATTGCACCGGGCTGTCCGCTCGCAGTTGGCTCATGCCGCGGCCCGGCCGACGACCACCGGCGGTTACGGGATACGCAGCTTCATGCCCACCCGCAGCAGGTTGGGGTCGGAGAGCTGATCGCGGTTGGCCTCGTAGATGTCACGCCAGCGCGACTGGTCGCCGTAGTAGCGGCGCGCCAGGGCATAGAGCGTGTCGCCTTTGCGAACCGTGTGCATCCGGGCGCCGGTCGGCGTCAGCGGCTCGTCTTCGGCCGCGGGCGCGACCGCCGGCACAGTCGGCGACGGCGCAGCAGCGGCGGCCGGCGGCTGGTTGGTTGTCGCGGGGGGCGTGTTCGCCGCGGTGGTGTCGGCGTAGTAGGTGTAGGTGGTCACGCCGTCGGCGTCGGTCTGGGCGGTACTGTCCATCTCGTCGAGGCTGGCATACGAGGCCGACTGGCTCGGCACGAAAGGTTCTTCGGTAGAGCGGTTCACCTCGACGCTGGCCTTGTTGTTGCAGCCGGCGCACAGACAGACGGCCGCCGTCACGATCGCCAATACGCTGGTTCTCATCGCTTGACCTCCTGCTCACTGATACGGATATGCGCACTTCCCTGTCGCACGTGCAGCATAACCACCACGCGGGCCGCTGACCAGCTATCGGGCTCGCTCGGCCGGCGCGAAGGGCCGGGAAGACGGCTACACTACGGGGCCAGCCGGCTCCGTGTTGCCGCCGGCAATTGGAGGCGAGGGCGCCAAGTACACTCAGAGCCGCGGGCCGGGACACGGTCCCGGCCAGGGCGAGGACTGACATGACCGATACCCGGCTCGGACGTCGGCCCCGAAGTCGACTCACCGCACTCATGCTGCTTCTCACCCTGCCGACCGGCTGCCTGCAATGGGTGCCCGAGGACGAGTACGTCGACTGGGCCAGTCGCCTCGCGCTGGCCCCGGGGCGCACCTGCGACGAGCTCAAACGCTTCGCCGGCGCCACCAACCTGCCGACCGTCGAGCACCCCGGTCAGCTCGGCCTCGAGTATTCCGAGCACACCGTGGTGGCTCCCGGCGGCAACCGCCTGGGGCTGTGGTACCTGCCGGCCGAGGCCGACCGCGGCGTGGTGATCTTCTCGACCGGGGCGGCGGCCGGCATGGCCTGCTATCTGCTGATTCCTTCGCAGCTCGTCGCAGCCGGCTGGTCGGTAGTGATCTACGACTACGAGGGCTTCGGCGAAAGCGAGGGGCAGGCCACGCTGACGGTTCTGCCCGACGACCTGGCGGCCGTGCTCGACTGGACGCTGGCCAACGCCGGCCACGCGCGCGTCACGCTGCTGGGGGCCTCGGTCGGCACGATTCCCAGCGTGACGCTGGCGGCCGAGCGGCCCGAGGTCGTAAACGGTGTGGTGCTCGACGGCGTGATCTCGCTGCGGGTCGAGATGGAGCGCTGGCCGTGGTCGATCCCCAGCCGGGTCGAAGTCAACCTGGCGCAGCTCGGACCGCGGCTGATGCTGGACGAGCAGATTCGCGACGTGACCGCCCCGGTGCTGGCCATCGGCTACGGCCGCGACGAATACGCCACCTCGCGTCACCTCGAGGAGATCCTCGCCGAGTGCCCCGGCCCGGTGAGCAGCTACTACTTCGACGACCTCGGCCACGCCCGCGGCCCCTACCGGCAGCCCGAAACCTACTTCGCCCTGGTCACGGCCTTCCTGGACGGCCTCGACGCGGCCGACTGAACGGTGCCGGCCCGAACAACGGCAAAAAAGGCTTCCGGGCCGACCGGTCGGCGGATTATGCTGGCAAGCAGAGAACCGCGGCGCAGCGTTTGCGGAGGTGAGGGAGATGAGGCGCACGAGAGCCAACCCGGCGATCCTGGGTGGTCTGGCGGTCCTGTTCTGCGGGACGGCGGGGGCCGGCCAGCGCTTCGAGCCGCCCGACGGCCGGGTGCTGCACGGCCTGGGGCAGTACGTGGCGTTGTTCTACAGCGACGCGGAGAACTGGCAGTACGTGAGCGAGTATGAGCAGGCCGTCGGCCATGTGCCGCTGATCTACGCCGCCTACCGGCCCATCAACCCCCTGGCAGCGGTGCTCGACACCACGGACCTGCAGGACCTCGTCGCGGGCCACGGGCGGCCCTACCACCTCAACCTGGGGATCTACTACACCGATCCCAACGGCGCGATCGACGTGGCCGCCATCCTGTCCGGCCAGTGGGACGCGGTGATCGCCGACCTGGCCGACGAGGTGGCGGGGCTGGGCGTGCCGTGTTTCGTGCGGCCGGGGTTCGAGTTCGGCGCCGCCGACGGCGTGCACGGGGCCCTCAGCGGGCCCGAGTTCGTCGCCATCTGGCATCACCTGCGGGCCGTCTTCGCGGCCCGCGGCGCAACGAACGTGGCCTGGGTCTGGAACGCCGTGAATCCCGCGAGCTTCGACTACACGGCTTACTACCCCGGCGACGAGGCCGTGGACTGGTGGGGCATCAACTACTTCACCGTGTCCCAGATGACGGCTTCGGAGCAGTTCGTGGTGGACGCCGCCGCCCACGGCAAACCGGTGATGGTGTGCGAATCCTGCCCGATCACCGGCGGAGGCACCACCAACCCGGACAACTGGCAGGCCTGGTTCGTGCCCTACTTCCAGACCATCGCCCGCCATCCGCACATCAAGGCCTTCACCTACATCAGCGATCCCTGGGACCGTCCCGGCTTCTGGGAATCCTGGCCTGACACCCGCATCGATGCGAACGAACTGATCCGGGCCAACTACGCGGCCGAGCTGGCCGCCCCGCGCTACGTGCACCTCGACCCGGACCGCCCCGGCGACATCGACGGCGACGGCGATGTGGACCTGGCCGACCTGGCGGGCCTGCTGAGTTGCTACGGGGCGTGCCTTTCCGACGGACGCTACGATCCGGTCTGCGACCTGGACCACGACGGCTGCGTCGAGCTGGCCGATCTGGCCGCGCTGCTGGCCGGCTACGGCGGCTGAACCGCTAGCCGGCGTCCGGCCGGGGGATCCTCACGGTGACCGTCGTACCGGCTCCCGGCTGGCTGGCGAGGCTCACCGTACCGCCCATGGCCGCCACCGCGTGGCGCACGATCGACAGGCCCAGGCCGGTGCCGCGCTGCTCGCCGCTGCGGGCACGCTGCACCTGGTAGAAACGCTCGAAGACCCGTCCCTGCTCGGGCAGCGGAATCCCGCAGCCGGTGTCGCTGACCTCGATCTCCACCGCGTCGGCCGACCGCCGGGCCGCCAGCCGCACGCGTCCGCCCGGCTCGGTGAACTTGATGGCGTTGTCGATCAGGTTTTCGAGCACGATCCGCAGCAGGTAGGGGCTGACCAGCACTTTCCCGGCCTCCGGCGCCGGATCGGCCTCCCACTCGAGCCGGCGTTGCTCCAGGCCGGCGGCATACTGCTGGCGCAATTCGTCGAACAGCGGACCCAGGGCCACCTCCTGTGGCTCGAAGCGCGTGGCCCCGTCTTCGAGCCGCGAGAGGTGCAGCAGGTCGGCCACCAGGGCTTCCAGTCGCCGACTGTGCCGGTCGATGGTCTCGACGAAACGCCGTGCCGGCTCCGGCTCGGCGACCGGATCGATGCTCAGCAGTGTTTCGGCCGCCGCCCGGATGGCCGCCAGCGGGGTGCGCAGCTCGTGCGAGGCGTTGGCCACGAAGTCGCTGCGGACGCGGATCATGCGCACCAGCTCGGTGATGTCGCTGAGCACCAGCACGCGACCGCGGCCCGGCTCGCTGCCGCCGGGCGGCTCGGCGGGCAACCGGATCTCCGAGACGCGCGCCATCAGGTAGCGTCCGTCCGGCCCGGCCGAGACCACCAGCCGCCGCTCGGAACCGCCCTGGTCGCCCGCAGCGCACAGGCCGAGCTGGCGGCTCATGGCGGCCGGCTCGCCGCCGGGGCGCTCGGGTGGCTGGCCGCGCAGGAGTCGTTGCAGGTTGTGTTGCGGCACGCACTCCTCGAGCGCCAGGCCGACGAGCTGCCGGGCATCGTCGGTCCGCCCCACGCCCAGCAGCCGCAGGGCCGCGGGGTTGATGAGCACTATGCGGCCGTCGAGGTTGACGATCACGACGCCTTCGTCGAGCTGATCGAGCAGGGCCTGCAGGGTGGCGCGCTGGGCGTCGATGGTGGCCATCTGCCGGGCCAGCCGCCGGCGCGTGCGGTTGAGCGCCGCCGACAGGGCGGCGTATTCGTCCGAGCCGGCGATGTCGGCCCGGGCCGAGAGGTCACCCGAGGCCAGCCGCATGGCGGTGCGGGTGAGGCGGCGCAGCATGCGGGCGCGCATGGACTCCATCAGGGCGGCCACCAGCAGCGTGCCGACCAGGGCCACGCCTGCCAGGGTCGGCGCCAGCCGTCCCAGCGACGACCACGCCGAACGCACGTCCCAGGTTTCGCTGGCCAGCCACAACACGCCCTGGGCCTGGTCCTGCTCGCAGAGCCGCAGGGCCAGGGCCTCGAACTCGCCACCCACGCCCGGCAGCGGCCGGCGCCGATGTGCCCAGTCGTCGGCCAGGGCCGAGCGCACCTCCGGGCTGCCCAGCAGGTCGCTGCCGCTGAGCCCCAGGCCGCTGGTGTCGGAGAGCAGTTCGCCGGTGGCGGTCAGCACCACCGCCAGCGTGCCCTCGGCGGCCAGGGGCTCGAGCAGCTCGGCCAGGCGCGTCGGCCGTGGCGGCCAGCCCTCGCGACACACTTCCAGCCGCACCAGCCTGGCCGTGGCCAGCAGGTGGGCCGTCAGACGCTCGTTGTAGCGCCGCTGCTGATTGCGCACCACCACCCAGAACGTCAGGCCCAGTACCAGAACCACCAGCAGGCCACTGGCCAACACCGGCCGCCATGCCGCCGCGCGCTGCAACATGATTCGCCCGTCCGTTCTCTAGCGCCCGCGGTGGGCAGTGCCCACCCTACCCAGCCGCCGCCAATCGTCCGCCACACCGCCAACCGTCCCCCGCACCGCCCACCGTCCCCCCTTCCAGGGGGGACCACAGGGGGGTCGAAGCCACCGACCACGAACCGCCGGCGGATAGCCGCGCCGCCCGCCGGATGCAACCCCTCAATCCCTCAATCCCTGCTCCCTCAATCCCTCCCTTGCCCCCCCACCGTCCCCCCTTCCAGGCACAGGTATCTACACATCTATCCGGTATCGAGGAAGGGGATGGCTTTGGGGGCGAGGTCGCGGAGTTGGCGGAGATCGCCGTCGCAGGCTTCCAGCAGGTGCGGGATCGGCAGCAGCACCAGCGGGCCCGCCAGCAGGGCCGGCGCCGTGACCGGACGCCGGCGGGAGGTCTGCCGGCCGCTCGGGCGTATCAGCACTCGCTTCAGCTCACGACCC
>CAZRSM010000371.1:0-4277 GCA_964602755.1 uncultured Planctomycetales bacterium | reverse complement strand
GCACGTGATGGCCGAGGCCATCTGCGACCTGTGGCCGGGCACCAAGCTGGTCTACGGCCCGCCGGTGGACAACGGTTTCTACTACGACATCGATACCGATCACGCGCTGACGCCCGAGGACTTCGAGAAGATCGAGGCCCGCATGCGCGAGATCGTCAAGGAGGACCGCCCGTTCACGCGCTACGAGCTGCCGCGCGACGAGGCCCTGCGCAAGCTCGAAGCCGAGGGCAACGAGTACAAGCTCGACAACGCCCTGCGCGCCGAGGGCGATACGCTCAGCTTCTACGTCACCGGCGCCGAGCCGGGGCCGGGTTGTTTCGAGGACCTCTGCCGCGGGCCGCACGTGCCC
Organism: uncultured Planctomycetales bacterium; assembly: GCA_964602755.1. Lineage (GTDB taxonomy): Bacteria > Planctomycetota > Phycisphaerae > UBA1845 > Fen-1342 > JALSRY01. The sequence goes on along the minus strand of CAZRSM010000371.1, from coordinate 3,928 downwards.
AGTACCGGCAAGATCGGGGCCTTCAAGATCATGCAGGTGGCCGGGGCGTACCACCACGGCGACGCCTCGAAGAAGATGCTCCAGCGGGTCTACGGCACCACCTGGCCCAGCAAGAAAGAGCTCAAGCAATACCTCCGGATGCTCGAGGAGGCCAGGAAGCGCGACCACCGGCGCATCGGCCAGGAGCTGGGGCTGTTCACCATCGATCCGCTGGTGGGCAGCGGGCTGGTGCTGTGGAAGCCGCGGGGGGCGGTCATCCGCCGGGCGCTCGAGCAGGCCATTACCGAGGAGCTGCTGCGGCGCGGCTATCAGCCGGTCTATACGCCGCACATCGGCAAGCTCGACCTCTACCGCACCAGCGGACACTTTCCGTACTACAAGGATGCCCAGTATCCGCCGCTGTTCGATTCGGACCGGGCGCGCCAGCTCAACGACCTGTGGGAGCTGGTGGTGGCGAGCAGGTCGGACGAGCCGACCGAGCAGGAGCGCTCGCTCTGGCAGGAGCTGGCCGAGAAGTATCCCGAACTGGCCCGCGGCGGCGGTTACCCGCTGGATCAGCCCGCCGACCGCCGCGTGGAGTGGATCCGCGCGTGGCTGGCCCAGGAAGACGGCTATCTGCTCAAGCCCATGAACTGCCCGCACCACGTGCGCATCTTCGCATCCGAGGCCCGCAGCTATCGTGACCTGCCGGTGCGGCTGGCCGAGTTCGGCACGGTCTACCGCTACGAGCAGTCGGGCGAGGTGAGCGGCATGACGCGTGTGCGCGGCTTTACGCAGGACGACGCGCACGTCTTCTGCACGCCCGGGCAGTTGCCGGCCGAGCTGATGGACTGCATCGACCTGTCGCGTTTCGCGCTGGGGATGATCGGCCTGAACGACTACCGCGTGCGTATCGGCCTGCGGGATGCCTCCAGCGACAAGTACATCGGCGCGCCCGAGAACTGGGAGATGGCTCAGCAGGCCCTGCGCGAGGCGGTCAAGGCGGCCGGCATGCGCTACAGCGAGGAAGAGGGGGAGGCGGCCTTTTACGGTCCCAAGGTGGATTTCATCGTCAAGGACGCGGTGGGGCGCGAGTGGCAGCTGGGCACGGTGCAGGTCGACTACAATCTGCCTGAGCGCTTCGGCCTGGAGTACATCGGGGCCGACAACCAGCCGCATCGGCCGGTGATGGTCCACCGGGCGCTGTTCGGCAGCATGGAGCGGTTCGTGGGGATTCTGATCGAGCATTTCGCGGGGGCGTTCCCGCTGTGGCTCTCGCCGGTACAGGCCACGGTGTGTTCGGTCAGCGAAAAGTCGGCGGACTATGCCCGGCAGGTTTTCGAGACCTGTCAGCAGGCCAACCTGCGGGTAGAGCTGGACAATTCGAGCGACCGCATCGGAGCCAAGATCCGCCGCGCCACGTTGATGAAGGTGCCGTACATTCTGGTTATCGGGGAGCAGGAAGCCCAGAGCAAGACCGTCAATGTCCGCACGCGCGAGGGCAAGCAGCTTGGCAGCTGCACGCTGCCCGAATTCCTGGCCGCGTGTGCGCAGGAGATCGCAAGTCGGGGCGATCAGTCGCCCGGCGGAGGACGCCAGGATCCGTCCAACTGAATCGATACGGAGTGTATGGCTAAGGGAAAGACCATCAACTACCGCACGAACGAGCAGATTCGTGTGCCGCAAGTCCGGCTGATCGACGAGAACAACGAGCAGGTCGGGATCGTCGATACGCGCGAGGCGCTGATGCGGGCCCGGGCGGCGGGCATGGACCTGGTCGAAGTGGCCCACAGCGAACGGCCGCCGGTCTGCCGCATCATGGACTACGGCAAGTTCAAGTACGAGCTGAAGAAGAAGGCCCGCAAGAGCCACGAGCAGCACCTCAAGGAGGTGCGCATGCGGCCCAAGACCGACGACAACGACCGGGCCATCAAGCTCAACCGCGCCCTGAAGTTTCTGGCCAACGGCGACAAGGTGCAGCTCACCATGCAGTTCCGCGGGCGCGAACGGGCCCACCGGGATGTGGCTCTGGCTATCTTCCAGAACATCCTCGGCGAACTGGGCGACCTGGTCAAAATCGAACGTCCGCCCAGCATGGACGGGCGGCACATGATCACGATCCTCGCGCCCAACAAGGCGGCTTTCGAGAAGCTCGCCAAGGAGGGCCTCAAGCCGACGCTCGACGACATCCGCGCCCGTAATCAGATGCTGGCCGACGCCGCCGAGGCCGCCAAAGTCTCCGCCGGCAACGACAACAACTGATTCGCGAAACGGCCGGCCGGGCGGGCGCAGGGCCGATTGCCAGCGAGTGGCTGCCCCAGTGGGGGCAAGTTTTTGCGCAAAGCCGATACTTGCAGAAGAGCGCAGATCTCAAGGCGATGAGCATTCTCGTTCACGATACCACCGTCATAACGCCGCGCGACGGGCAGGTCGTCACCTTGCCGCACCACAGTCTGCTGCTGGACGCCGGGCGCGTGGCCGAGCTGGCGCCGGCCGAGACCTTCACCGAGCGACTCGACGCGGGCCGGTTCGCCGAGGTGATCGACGGTCGCCGACACATCACCATCCCGGGCCTGGTCAACACGCACCACCACCTGTACCAGTCGATCACGCGCTGCCTGCCGGCGGTGCAGGACAAACACCTGTTCGACTGGCTGGTCGGCCTGTACGAGCGCTGGCGCCACCTCGACTATACGGCCGTCAAGACCGCCGCCCAGGTCAGCATCGGCGAGCTGCTGCTGCACGGCTGCACCACCACCAGCGACCACAACTACATGGTGCCGCGGAGCAGTGACGTGAAGATGGAAGCCGTGCTCGAAGCCGCCGACGAGCTGGGCATCCGCATCCATCTGTGCCGCGGCGCGATGACCCTGGGCAAGTCGCGCGGCGGCCTGCCGCCCGACGACTGCGTCGAAGACGATTCTGCGGTGCTGGCTGACTGCCAGCGCATGCTGGAACGCTACCACGATCCGTCCGAGTATGCCCTGCGACGCATCGACCTGGCCCCGTGCAGCCCGTTCAACTGCACGCGCGAGCTGCTGCGCGATACGGTCGCCCTGGCGCGCCAGCACGGCGGCGTACTGCTGCATACCCACCTGGCCGAGACGCTCGACGAGCTGCGCTACTGCCTCGACCGCTACGGCTGTCGGCCGGTGCAGTTTCTGGAGGAGCTGGGATTCCTGGGGCCGGACGTGTACCTGGCGCACTGCGTGTGGCTGAGTGACGAGGAGATCGAGCTGTTTGCCAGGACGCAGACCGCCGTGTGCCACAATCCCACCTCGAACATGCGGCTGGGCAGCGGCATCGCCGGCGTGGAGAAGCTGCTGGCCGCCGGCGTCCGCGTGGGCCTGGGCGTCGACGGCTCGAGCAGCAACGACGGGGGCAACCTGCTGGGCGAGATCAAGCAGGCCCTGCTGTCGGCCCGCGTACGCGAGATGGCCCGGCGGGCGGCCCGGCCCGACCACGAGGCCGCCGAGCTGCCCAACGGCCCGCTGATGACCGTCTCAAGCGCCTTCCGCATCGCCACGGTCGGCTCGGCGGCGTGCCTCAACCGTCCGGTGCTGGGACATCTCAACCCCGGGGCGGCGGCGGACCTGGCCATGTTCCGGACCGACGATCTGGCGCTGGCCGGCGCGGTGGCGCACGACCCGCTGGCGGCGCTGGTGCTGTGTGCGACGCCGCGGGCCGACCGGGTCTTCGTCGCCGGCCGCGAGGTTCTCCGCGACGGTCGGCTCACGCGCGTCAGCGAAGAGCAACTCGCCGATCGTCTCAACCGGCTCGTGAGCGAGCGTTTCACCGACCGATAACGTGATCTGGCGTGCGATCGCAGCCGTAGGGTGGGCACCGGCCACCGCGAATGCGGTGCGGCAACGCCCGCCAGGAACCGCCAAGGACGCCAAGGGGAACGCCAAAGACGCCAAGGGGAACGCCAACGAAGCCAAGAGGACCG
>CAZRSM010000370.1:0-22921 GCA_964602755.1 uncultured Planctomycetales bacterium | reverse complement strand
TCGGCACTGCGGCTGGGATGAATGCAAAACGACAAGTGCAAAGTGCAAAATGAGTGCAATGCAACCGTCGTTCCGGCTATTCGATGGCCACTGGCATCCGCCGGCTTCGACCCCCCTGCAGGTCCCCCCTTCCAAGGGGGGACGGTTGGCTGCCGGTGCCGGCGTGATGGTCGGACAAGCAGGCCGCGGCGCGCGTGCTGCGGAACTCCCCTCCCTTGCAGGGAGGGGCGGGGGGAGGGTCGAGACTGCGAATGCGAAATGACAAGTGCAAAGTGCAAAATGACTGCAATGCAACCGTCGCTCCGGCTATTACATGGCCATTCGCATCCGCCGGCTTCGACCCCCCTGTAGGCCCCTCCTTCCAAGGGGGGACGGTTGGTGGCCGGCGCCGTGGCGGTTCGCCGGCGACCGCGTCGCTTCGTTTCGCTTCGCGATGCCTTCGTCCCTTCGTCCCTCGGTCCCTGCGTCCCTCAGTCCCTTGCCTGCGGGCCTTCATTCTTCTCGTCTCATTCTTCGCTTGAGGCCGCGATAGGCCGCCACGAGCCAGCGCGGGACCAGGCAGTAAACCAGCGGCCGGTAGTAATACGGGCTGAGCGGACCGAGCCGCAGGCACTGCCAGGCGGTGCGCAGCGCCTCGCCCCGGCGGCCCGCGGCGCGCAGGTCGAGCACGCTCTCCATGAAATGCGCCACCAGCGTCTGCCGCCGCGTCCGCCGGTGCAGCCGCGCGTCGGGCGGCTGGTCGACGGGCGGCAGTCCGCGTCGGCTGCGGGCGCGGTTGATCACCAGCCGGGCGAACTCGAGCTTCTGGTCCTCGGCCACGGCGGTCAGCGAATCCGGGTGAACGCGATAGGAATACAGGCATTCGCCGATGACCCGCATGGGCCAGCGCTCACCGACGCGCAGGATGAAGTCCAGGCCCTCGCCGAGCTTGAGGTCTGCGTAGCGCAGCTCGCGGATGGCGGCCGCCCGGAACATGGCCGTGGGGTCGTGCGAGGGCATGCGGTATGCGGCGATGTCGGCCCGACACTGCCGGGGATCCCTGGCACGCAGCCGCGGAGCGACGCGCTGCTCGTCGATCAGCAGGTCGTAGCCGCTGAAGACCGCCCCCAGCTCGGGCTCGGCCAGCATGGCCGCCACCAGGCGCTCGATGCGGCGCGGGTGGCTGATATCGTCGGCATCGTTGAGCACCAGAAAATCGCCGCGCATCTCCTCGAGCGCGCGGTTGAGGGCCGCCGGCTTGCCGCGATTGGGCTGGCTCAGGCGGCGGATGCGCGGGTCGTCGATGTCGGCGATGGTCTGCATGCAGCCGTCGGTCGAACCGTCGTCGACGATGATGATCTCGAGGTTGCGGTAGGTCTGGGCCAGCACGCTCAGGACGGCCGGTCGCAGAAAGCGGCCGGCGTTGTAGACGCAGATGACCACCGTCACCAGCGGCCCGTCGGTCGGCGGGGGCGGCGGCTGGCGGCCAGGCGTGGTTTGCGTGAGTGTCGATTCTGCGGGCATGGTCTTTACAGGGCCGCCGCGGGTTGCGACCCGGTCGCTGCGGCGGCCGGAGCACGCCTGGCGGCCAGCTCGAGCGAGGCGGCGTTGTAGGCGATGTTGATGATGGCCTGCACGCTTCTTACCACCCGCTGGTCGGGGTCGGGCGTCAGTTGCGCCAGCAGGTAACGCAGCCGGTAGTACCACAGCGCCGCGTGGCGCAGGCTGCGCCAGAGCAGCGGGTGCTGGTCGAGCAACTGCCGGCGGCACAACCCGCCCACCAGCGGCCCGCCACGGCCCAGCGTGGCCGCCCGGCGCTTGATGGCCGCGGCGCTGAGGGCCTCGGGCTGGATGCGGTGCTGCACGACGGCCCGCGGACAGTAGAGCTGCTCGTGGCCGTCTTCGCGCAACTGCTTCAGGAACAGCGTCTCGTCGCCCAGGATGCGGTTGGTGGGGTGCGGGCCGATGTTCTCGCAGAAGCGCCGGCCGTCGTCGAAGACCGTGCGGCGCACCCAGTAGTTGGGTCCGAAGGGGAAGTGCCCCGGGCCGTAGGGCCGCTCGTCGGGAGCGTAGTCGTGGTGGGCGAAGCCGAAGGCCTTGATGAAGGGCACCTCGGCCCAGCCGGGCACCGCGCCGGGCGGCCAGCAGACCTCGATCCGTCCGCCGAAGACCTGATACTGCGGCCAGCGCTGCGCCGCGTCCCAGACGGCGTGCAGCCAGTCGGCGGCGGGGGTCACGTCGTCGTCGGTGAACAGCACGATCTCGCCCAGCTCGACCTCGGTCAGCGCGCGATTGAGGGCCTTGTTCTTGCCGGGCTGGGGTTCGAACAGGGCGCGCAGCGGCAACCGCCGGGCGAATTCGCACAGCACGTCGGCGGTCTGGTCGTTGCTGTTGTTGTCGATGACCACCAGCTCGACCCGCAGCGCGCCGCGGTCGACCCCCGCCAGCGCGGCCAGCGTTTCGCGCAGCACCGCGGCGCGGTTGTAGGTGGGCATGATGATGGTGATGTCGGTCTTACTGTTCACGGGCGGCCACCTCGAGCGCAGGGTTCCAGGATTTCTCACGTTGCGGATCATGGGCCGCAGCCGGCGGCGGTCGGCGGCCCAGCAGAAAGCGGACGGCGGCGGTCAGGTCGCCGCGCAAGCGCCGCCGCCAATGCACGCACCAGCGGGCCAGGTGGCGGTAGCAACCCACGCGCTGCGCGGCGCTGATCGGGGCGCGGTTCACCACGCGCAGGTACTCGCGCAGGATGCGCCAGCAGGGAAAAACCAGCTTGCCGCTCTTGGCCGGGTCGAACCACCAGGTGTAGGCGTGGTAATCGAGCACCATGTTCATCGACTGCTGTCGGTGGCTGCGCGGCATGAACAGCGGTTCGGGCAGTTCGCAGAAACGCCCGCGCAGCGCCAGGTCCGCCAGCAGCACGCCGTCGCCGTGGGCGTAGTTGCCGATCAGATTGGTCTGACGCAGCACTTCGGTGCGGATGACGCCGAAGATCTCGTAGCACTTGTGTCCGCGCAGCGTCTGGGCGAAGCGCTGCACCGGGTCGTCGCCGTCGGCCTGCAGCTCGAAGTTGTACGTCCCCAGCGGCCTGCCGGCGTCGTCGATGATCAGACTGCGGCTGGTGGCCAGCACCAGGCCGCGGTCGGCCTCCAGGGCTGCGATGCAGGCCTCCAGGAAGGTTGGCCGGCACAGATCGTCGTGCGCGGCCCACTTGAAATACTCGCCGGCCGCCAGCGGCACGATGCGGTTGAAATTGGCCGCCGCCCCCATGTTCCGCGCCGCGCGCAGGTAGTGGATGCGCTGATCGCGCGCGGCATAGGCCCGGCAGATCTCGCCGGTGGCGTCGGTCGAGGCGTTGTCGGCGATGATCAGCTCGAAGTCGGCAAAGCTCTGAGCCAGCAGGGCGTCGAGCGCGGCGGGCAGGTGCCGCGCGCCGTTGAAGACCGGCAGTCCGATGGTCACTCGTGGCATGTCGGTTTCTCCGGGAGGCTAGCTGCCGGGGGCGGGCGCGAGGCGCAGGAAAACCGCCACGCGGCGCAGGTCGGCCCGTTCGTGCGGCTCGAGGCAGAACAGCAGCAGGCTGCCGAGGTAGGCCACGGCGCCGAGAAGGAAACAGGCCCCCAGCGAGAGCCAGTCGTCGGGCCGCAAGAGCCAGCGCGCCGCCAGCCACACCGGCGCAGCGGCCAGGGCCGGGGCCCAGCCCAGCCAGAGAGTCTCGCGCAGCCAGGTGCGCCAGCTCACGCCCGCCAGGCGGATGCCCAGCGGCATGTACAGGGGCTGCGAGAGGATCGAGATGATCAGGCGTGCCAGCGCGGCGCCCATCGCGCCCAGGCCCAGGGCACCCACCAGGTAGATCGACAGCCCGATGTTCAGCACGTTCATGAGCAGGCTGATGAGCGTGATGGCTCGCAGTTGGGCCTGGGCCTCGGCGATCGAGGGCAGCAGCAGGCTGGTGAACGACAGCGGATACTGCGCCAGCAGCAGCGTCATCACCGTGGCGGCCGGCAGATACCTGGCGTCGGTATAGAGCGTGAAGAACTCGCGCGCGAAGACCATCAGCGGAACCCCTGCCAGCAGCGCCGTCCACAGCCCGTAACGACAGCCGCGCACGTAGGCGCGGCCCAGACGGGGGCGATCGCCGGTGGCGTGCAGGGCCGTGAGCACCGGCTTGACCGGGCCGGTCGCCATGTAGGCCACCGCGGCGATGTGGTAGTACGCCAGGTGGCCCAGGTGGAAGCAGGTCACCTGGACGGCGGCCGCCGCCCCGGCCAGCTTGTTGAGAATGATCGGGTCGGCGGCGGTGCGCACGGTCTCGGCGGCCTGGTTGACGAAGTTCCAGGCTCCGAAGGTCGAGACCTCGCGCGCGATCGACCAGTCGAACATGCCCCGGCGCCAGCGCAGGGCCGGGATGAGCCGGCGGCTGATGATGATGCGCACCACCTCGATCGAGAGATAGGCGGCCGCCTGGGCCACCGGCACCCAGATCACGCGCGTGCTGACGCCCAGCAGCAGCGTCAGCAGCAGGCCGATGCGCATTAGCTCGGCGACGACCTGCAGGGAGTTCTGCAAAACGAACTTCTGCCGCACGTACAGCCCCAGCCCGTAGGGGGCCAGCGGCAACCGGGCGGCGGCCGAGAAGACCATCACCATCAACATGAAGCGCGCGTCCCAGACGCGCTCGGGGGCGATGGTCAGAAAGCGGTCGATGTTCCAGGCCAGCAGCGCGCCGCCGGCCACCAGCAGCAGCGCCACGCCGGACAGCAGCGGTACCATCGTCGACACGATGCGGGTGACGCGCTGCTCATCGCCGCGGGCGTAGGCCTCGACCACGTAGCGGCCCAGGCCCCAGGTCAGGATGCTGGTGATCAGCGGCACGAACACCAGCACCGCCACCAGCAGCGGATAAAGGCTGTATTCCTCGGCACTGATGTGCGCCAGCAGGTACTGCTGGAGCCACACCAGCACCGAGATGTTCAGCACACGCGCAGCGATCGAGCTGGCGGAGTTGATCAATACGAGCTTTTTGCTGATCTCTACGCGACTGCTCATGAAGCGCTCGCGGCGGACAGATAGTCTTCCAGCATCGCCCGCCAGGGAGGTAAAGGCGCCAGGCCCACTTCGGCCAACCGATCGCTGGCCAGCGCCGAGCACGGCGGTCGGCGGGCCGGGCGACCCAGCTCGGCGCTGCTGATCGGCGTCACCTCGACCGCGGCGCCAGCCGACGCCACGATGGCGCAGGCCAGCTCGTACCACGTGCAACTGTCGGCGGCCGCCAGGTGCAACACGCCGGTGGCCGGGTTGTCCAGCAGATCGACCAGCCGCTCGGCCAGGGCGGCGGTGCTGGTGGGCGAGAGCCGCTGATCGTCGACGATGCGCAGCGGCTCGCCGGCGCCGGCCAGCCGCCGGATGGTTTCTACGAAGTTGCCGCCCTTGCCGCGGGCGCCGCCGTGGCCGTAAAGCCCGCTGGTGCGCACTATCAGGTGGTCGGGGTTGTTGGCGGCGGTGAGGTATTCTCCGGCCAGCTTGGTGACGCCGTAGATGTTGAGTGGTTGCGGCAAGTCACGCTCGCGGCTGGCCTTACCGTCGGCCGGGGTGGCGAATACGTAGTCGGTGCTGATGAACACCACGCGGGCGCCCACGTCGGCCGCACAGCGGGCCACCTGCCCGGCCGCCTGCGCGTTGACCCGCCAGGCGGCCTGCGGCTGCTGCTCGCAGGCGTCGACGTTGGTCACCGCGGCGCAGTTGACCACGCAGCGCGGCCGGCTCTGGTGCATGACCTCGGCCACCTGCCGGGGGTCGCACGCGTCGAACGCGGGCAGGTCGAGCGCCACCACGTCATCGGACAGACGCCGCCGCAGGTCGCGGCCGAGCTGTCCTTCGGCACCGATCAGCACTATGCACATGTGCGGGTATTCCTGCTGGCCTGCCGGGCGGGTATCAGCGGTTGCCGTATTGCAGCTCGTAGTATCGTTGATATTCGCCCGACTTGACGGCCCGCCACCAGTCCTGGTTGTCGATGTACCACTGCACGGTCTCGCGCAGGCCGCGGGCGAAGTCGATCTGCGGCCGCCAGCCCAGCTCGGCTGTGATCTTGCTCGCATCGATGGCATAGCGACGGTCGTGGGCCGGACGGTCCTTGACGCGGCGGATCATCGACTCGTCGCAGTTCAGCGCCGCCAGGATGGCGTGGGTCAGTTCGAGATTGGTCAGCTCGTTGTCGGCACCGATGTTGTAGACCTCGCCGGGCCGGCCGGCCTCGAGCACGGCGATCAGGGCGTCGCAGTGGTCGCGCACGTGGATCCAGTCGCGCACGTTGAGACCGTCGCCGTAGAGTGGTACCTGTTTGCCTTCCAGCAGGTTGGTGACGAACAGCGGGATGACTTTTTCGGGAAATTGATAGGGCCCGTAGTTGTTGGAACAGCGGGTGGTTACCGCCGGGACGCCGTGCGTGCGCCAGTAGGCCCGCACCAGCAGATCGGCGCCGGCCTTCGAGGCGCTGTACGGACTGTTGGGCGCCAGCGGCGAGGACTCGACAAAACGTCCCTCCGGCCCCAGCGAGCCGTAGACCTCGTCGGTCGAGACCTGCACATACTTCTCCAGGCCCTGCTGCCGGGCCACGTCGAGCAATACCTGCGTGCCGGCCACGTTGGTGCGCACGAAGTCGGCGGCACCGTGGATGCTGCGGTCGACGTGCGTCTCGGCGGCGAAGTTGACCAGGCCCCACACGGGCCGCTCGAAGAGCCGCTCGACCGCCGCGGTATCGCAGATGTCGCCGCAGATGAACTCGAAGCGGCCGGTGGTTTCGAGCCCCGCCAGGTTCTGCAGGTTGCCGGCGTAGGTCAGGGCGTCGTAGCCGACCAGGTGCCAGTCGGGGCGCGTCTCCAGCGCCCGGCGGACGAAGTTCGAACCGATGAAGCCGGCGGCGCCGGTCACAATGATGCGTTTCACGACGTTGCTCCTGTCGGGAGAGGGCCGGGAAGAGGGATTGGGGGATCAAGGCACGAAGGCACTGAGGCACTGGGGCACAAGGGCATTGAGGCGCTGAGGCACAAAGGCATCGGGATACGAGGCGACGCGGCCCCCGGGAAACCGACGCGGCGCCGGCCGCCAACCGTCCCCCCTTTCAGGGGGGACCTGCAGGGGGGTCGAAGCCGGCGGATGCCAATGGCCGTGGAATAGCCAGAACGACCGTCGCACTGCAGTCATTCTGCACTTTGCACTTGTCACTTTGCATTCGCAGTCTCGACCCTCCCCCCGCCCCTCCCTGGAAGGGAGGGGAGTTCCGCAGCACGCGCACCAGACACTTACGGTGCTCTGGCGCTGCACTTTTCACTTTGCATTCTGCACCCAGGCCGCCAACCGTCCCCCCTTCCAGGGGGGACCTGCAGGGGGGTCAAAGCCTGCGAATACGGACGGCCAACGGATAGCAGCGCCGCCAACGCCGCCGACCAATACGCCATTCTTCATCGAGCATAGTGGTGGGCACTGCCCACCACTATGCTTCGTCCCTTAGTCCCTCAATCCCTGAATCCCTCAATCCCTGAACCCCTGTATCCCTCCCCTCCCTCACTGCACCTGAATGATTTCCGCTGCCGGCATGACCGGCTGGACGTTGTTGGCTCCGCCGTTGGCCACCAGGTTGCTCGCCCGGTGCAGAGATTCGATCGTGCCGGCGTCGGTCCACCAGCCGTCGAGCAGCTCCCATTCGAGCGTGCCCTGCTCGATGTAGAAGTTGTTGACGTCGGTTATCTCGAGTTCGCCGCGCTGCGACGGCGTGAGCTGGGCGATGAAGTCGAAGACCTGGGCGTCGTACATGTAGATTCCGGTCACGGCGTAGCGGCTCGGCGGGCGGGCGGGCTTTTCCTCGATACGCACGATACGCTGGCCCTCGAACACCGGTACGCCGAAACGCTCCGGGTCGGGCACTTCCTTGAGGTAGATCCGCGCCCCGCGGGGCTGGGCGAAGAAGTTGGCCACGCCGCGGCGGATGTCCTTTTCGATGATGTTGTCGCCGAGAATGACCACCAGTTTCTCTCCGTCGGCGAAGTCCTTGGCCAGCGCGAGCGCGTCGGCGATGCCGCCTTCGCCCACCTGGTAGGTGTAGTGCAGCTCCTTGAGGCCGAATTCACCGCCGTTGCCCAGCAGCTCCAGGAATCCCCCGGCGTGGTTGCCGCCGGTGACGACCAGAATGTCGGTGATCCCGGCGTTGACCAGGCACTGGATGGGGTAGTAGATCATGGGTTTGTCGTAGACGGGCAGCAGGTGTTTGTTGGTGATCTTGGTAAGCGGCCAGAGCCGTTTGCCCAGGCCGCCGGCGAGCACGACACCCTTCATGTCAACCATCCTTTCTCGACCAGTCGTAGGGGATCGGTCCGTTGTGGGGATCGAGGCGCAATTCATCGGGTTTGTCACGGTTGTACGGCTCGGTGGGGATGTTCATGATCATGCATTCCTGCGTGCCGACGGCCTTGAAGCCGTGGTACACATAGGGCGGAATGCGGATCAGGATGCGGTTGTGCACCCCGGCGAAGAATTCGTTGATCTCGCCGTAGGTGGGCGAGTCTTCGCGGCCGTCGTACAGCACCACCTTGGCCATGCCGGTCAGTACGGCGAAATGGTCGGTCTGTAATTCGTGACAGTGCCAGGCCTTGACCACGCCGGGATAGGCCACCGTCACATAGGCCTGCCCGAACTTGACGAACAGCTCGTCGTCGCAGCGCAGCACTTCCATCAGCCAGCCGCGTTCGTCCGGCATCAGCCGCAGTGGTACCGTCTTGACCCCTTCGATCATGCTTGCGTCCTTTTTCTCAAGAGTCGGCCCGGTGAAAGGCTGCCCCCCTGTCGGTTATCGGCAAAAGCCGGCCGGGGCGTTCAGATCACCGTGCAGGGCTGGTCGCCGCCGGCCGGTTGCCGGGTCGGCCGAATGTCACCCAGGCGCGGATTCTCCCAGCGCCGCAGTCTGCGCGGCGGAATCAGCCACTCGAGCGGCACCGGCCAGCGTCCTGCCAGCGAGAGGACCGTGGCCAGCACGATCTTGATATCCAGCCAGGCCGAGAAGTGCCGCACGTACAGCGTGTCGTAGTGGATCCACTGGTGGAAATCGGCCGCCTGGCGGGCGTGGCGGCAAACCTGCCACAGACCGGTGATACCCGGACGCACCGACAGCCGGGCCTTGCGCCACGACACGCAGATCTGGTTCTCGCGGAACGGGGACGGCCGTGGCCCCACCAGGCTCATGTCGCCCAACAGCACATTGATGAACTGCGGCAACTCGTCGATGTTGGTGGCCCGCAACCAGTGGCCCACGCGAGTGACGCGTGGGTCACGGCTGAGCTTGAACTGCGGCCCGTCGACCTGGTTCAGCGAATACATTTCCCGCTGTTTGAGGTCGGCATCGGCCACCATGGTACGGAACTTCAGACAGCGAAAGACCTTGCCGCCGCGGCCCTCGCGGGCGTGGGCGAAGAGCACCGGCCCCGGCGAGCTGAGCTTGATCACCAGCGCCGTCAGCGCCATCAGCGGCGAAAGCACGATCAGGGCCACCAGCGCCACGCAAAAGTCCACCGCCCGCTTGACATATGGATAGATGCCGCGATCGGAGGCGGGCCGTTCGTGATCGCTGCCTTCGGGGGCGATGCGGATCGACAACTGCGCCGTGGCCACCTCGGGCGAGTAGGCGCAGTCGCGGGTCGGCTGCGCGCCGCAGACCAGACGCTGGCTCACTATGCTCTCGGGGCGCAGGTTCACGCCGGCCGTCACCACGCACTGGGCCACTACCGAGTTGTGCCCGACGATGGCATCTCGTCCGATAACCGCCGGGCCGATGATGTGCGCCTCGCGCTCCACCACTACGTTGTCCTGCAGTACTACCGGGCCACTGAGACGCGCTTTGGGATGAACGACCACGCCGGCGCCCCGCAGGATACGCGTGTTGTCGGCGTCGCTGCGCGCCCCGGCGGTCAACAGCAGGTGCTCGTTGAGCGCCAGCACGCCATACTGGTCCGCCAGCGTGACCACCGGGCAGGCCATAGCCACGTCGTTGGACGGTACGCCGAGCTGCGCCACGGCGGCCCGTACTTCCGCGGCGCTGGTGAAGCGCCGCAGCGGCAGTCGGCGGGCGGCGGTTACCGGCATCAGGCAGCAGGCCACGCCACGCAACTGCAGGTGCGTCGTGCCGTCGAAGTAACGCTGCACGCGTTCGATGCAGCCGCCGGCGTCGAGCACGGCGCATTCGCGCGTGGCGCCGTCGGTGCGGTCGAGTACCACGAGCTGCTTGGCGTGCCAGCAGCCGTGCCGCCCGTCGGGCAACAGGTGTGTCAGCTCGAGGCTTTCGAGCGGCACGTGGCGCGGATCGACCACCAGTACCCAGTCCGACGGCTCGGCCTGCGCGAAAAAGGCCTGCAGCGCGCGGGGCGTGACGGCCTGAACCGGGCAGCCCAGGCTGGCGGCCAACTGCTGTTCGTAGCCGGGCCACGACTCGAACGTCGGCAGCACGCGCAGCGTCTCGTTGCCGGGGATCATCTGTTCGCGCAACAACTGCGCAAGGCTGCCCGAAGCGCAGGGCAACAGCAGCAGCGAGGACGGCGGCCCGTTATCACGCAGCCAGTCCGGCCGGTCGTCGATCAGGATAGGAAACAGGTGTGCAGCCATGGATCGCTATGAGCGGCGCAGGGATCGAAGGATGCCCGGATGTAAGGGATTAAGGGAACAGGGATTGAGGGAACAGGGGCAAGAGGCACCAAGGCACTGAGGGACGCAGGGACTAAGGGACGAAGGCATCGCGAAACGAAGCGATGCGATCACCGGCGAACCGCCACGGCGCCGACCACTGGCCGTCGCGCCGGCAGGGCTACCGGCCGTCCCCCCTTCCAGGGGGGACCACGGGGGGGTCGAAGCCGGCGGCCACGAACCGCCGGCGGACAGCCGCGCTGCCTTCACGCCGCAGCCCTCTATGACTTCATTTTGCATTCGTCGCCTCGACCCTCCCCCCGCCCCTCCCTGGAAGGGAGGGGAGTTCAGCGGCACGCGCGTCGCGGCCTGTTTGTTCGGCCGTCGCGCCGGCAGGGCTACCGGCCGTCCCCCATTCCAGGGGGGACCACGGGGGCGTTGAAGCCGGCGGCCACGAACCGCCGGCGGACAGCCGCGCTGCTTTCACGCCGCAGCCCTCTATGACTTCATTTTGCATTCGTCGCCGCCTGCCGGATGCAGCCTCTCAATCCCTCAATCCCTCAATCCCTTAATCCCCTCCCGCAGTCCCTTGCCTTGGTGCCTCAATTCTCTTCACTGCTCGCGAGGTCGTTCCAGGCGGGCGGAGGCTGGTTCGTGGTGCTCGGCGTGGTGGTAGTAGCTGCCGGCGTAGTAGCTGGACGAGCGGCGGGCGCCGACCAGTACCGTGCCCAGCAGCTCACCGCCGGCGGTGGTCAGGGCCGCCAGCGATTCCACCACCTCCTGACGGCGTGAGTGACCCTCGCGGGCCAGCAGGATCGTCCCGTCGGCGTGCCGCGCCAGGATGCGCGCATCAGCCACCGGCAACAGCGGCGACGAATCGAGCAGTACGAAATCGTACGTCTCGCGCCAACGCTTCAAGCACGCCCCCAGCCGCCCGTTGGCCAGCAGCTCGACCTCGACCGGCGACGCCGGCCGGCCGGCCGGCAAGATGAACATGCCGCCGACGCTGGTCGGACGGATCAACTTCCGCTCGGCCCGCGGGTCGAGCATGGCTTCGATCAGGCCGGAATAGTCGACTTCCAGCCCCAGTCGCCGCGCCACCGTGGGGTTGCGCATGTCGGCGTCGACCAGCAGCACGCTCTTGCCGCACTGGGCCAGGCTGCGGGCCAGTTGGATCGAGAAGGTGGTCTTGCCGGTGGCGGGCGTGGCGCTGGTGATCTGCACCACGTGATGGTCGCGATGGCCCAGCCGCTGGAGCAGGGCGGTGCGCACCATGCGTACGCACTCGCTCTGGATGGTGGCCTCGACCGGCTTGGCCTTCTCAGGATCGCGCAGCAGCGGCAGCACGCCCAGGAACGGCGCCGAACCAGCCGCCAGCTCGTCGGGATCACGCACGGTCTGATTGAGCAGGCCGCGCCCGAAGGCCGCCCCCAGGCCGGCGGCGAAGGCCGCAAACAGCACCGCCAGGCTCAGTTTCTTGCGCGGGTCATGGTTGGGATAGTCGGGCGGCTCGGCGCGGGCTTCGATCTCGATCGCGGCCGGCGCGAAACGCTCGATGTTGCTGGCCTCGCGTTTGCGCTTGATGGTCTCGTACAGCTCCCGCTTGTAAGCGATCTCGCGCAGCGTGGCCTCTAGCATGTCGGCGTCGGTGAAGGTGGCGTTGAAGGCCGCGGCGCGCCTGGCGATGAGCTGGTCGAGGTGTTGCAGCTCGTTCTCTTTTTGCTTGATCTGCCACCGCAGGGCGTCGGGCGTCATGACCAGCGACAGGACGCCCTGGCCGGGGGAAACCGTCGCCGGGCCGGGCGTGCCGTGGGCCAGGACCTGCTCGCGCTGGCGCAGCCGCCGTTCGAGGAAGGCGATGCGTTTCTTGAGCCGCAGAATCTTGGGATGGGCGTCGCCGAAGTTGTCGTCGGCCAGTTCCAGCTCGAAGCGGGCGGATTGCAGCTCTTCGTTGATCTCGGCCCACACGGGGTCCTGGTCGAAGGCGACCGGCGCCGAAGTCGGGGCACCGGCGTCGCTCTGGTACTGCTCCAGCTCGGCGAGCATGGCGCGCAGGTTCTGGAGCTCGAGTTCGATGTTGTCGCGGCGGGCCATCAGGTCGTCGAGCCGCGTGCGGCGCGAGTTGACCAGTTCCTCGGGCGTGAGCACCTTGAGATTGGCGCGGATGCGGTCGGCCTTGGCCTCGAGCTGCTGGATCTCGCGGCGCAGGGCCTCCTCCTGCGCCCGCCGACGCCGGGCCAGCTCGGTGTCCTGGGCCTCCTTTTCCTCGGTGATGGCCGCCAGGTATTCCTCGACGATGGCGTTGGCCACCATGGCCGCTTCGTACGGGTCGGGCGCGTTGACCGAGACCTCGATCAGCGACGAACCGGCTTCATTGTCGATCTCCAGCGCATGCAGCAGGCGCGCGTCGGCGGCCGCCGGCTCGAGCAGCCGGGCCAGCAGCGATTGCGACTCGCCGAACAGCCAGCGGCTCTGCTTGATTTCTGGCCGGGACAGGACGCGTTCGATGACCTTGGGGCTTTGCAGCTTGCGCAACTGCGTATACAGGAACTGCTGGTAGAACGGCACCGCCCCGTTGTCCTCGGTGTTGAAGGCCACCACCTGCTTGGTGGGGTGTACCTCGATGGTGGCGCTGGCGCGGTACTTGGGCTCGACCAGCGTCCACACGCCGGCCAGGCCCCCCGTGGCTACTGCCACGAAGATCAACAAGGCCGTCCACTTGTACTCGCGCAGCATCCCCAGGGAGATGGGCGAACCACCGCCCCCGGCCGGCGGACCCGGCGGGGCCGGCGCGGCGGCGTTTGGATACTCGGCGAAGCCGTCGGCCGGCGGCGGGCTTCCGTAAACAGGAGGAGCCAGTGGCCGATTCTGATGCGGATCCATCGCTTTTTCCCTTCTGAGGCGGCAGGTGGCCGCTGCGGCGGGCCCCGGTGTCACGGATGTTCGAGCGCCTGGCTCTCGACCGGTTGGTCATGGCGGGCGTGGCCCGCACCGCCAGGCGGTGCCGCGCCGCCGGGCCAGTCCGGGCCGTGCGAGAGCCGGGCGGCGGTGCTGCCCGGCCGGGCCAGCAGACAGCGCGCCATGCGACCGGCCTCGAGCACCGCCGCGGTGGGCATGATCACGCGGTGCGCTCCGGCGCCGCGGCCGACCCGGCAACGATCCCACAACACGCTGCGACTGATCGTGGCGTCGGCCTCGATCGTGCAGTCGGCCCCGATGGCCGTCGGGCCGACGACCGCCGCGGCGTCGGCGACGAAAACCCGCGGCCCGATCAGGTTCGGTCCCACCAGACGCACCGCCGGACACACATGCGCACTCTCGTGCACCAGGCTCTCGCCGACGCGGCGATAGCCGGGTATCGCGCCGCGCGCGTGGCAGATGGCGGCGATCATGTATTCGTTGACGGCCAGGTAGGAATCCAGGCTGACCACGCGGGCCACCGGCTGGTCGATGACGAACGGCACCACCAGCTCGCCCTCGCGGCGCAGCTTCGGCAGCAGGATTTCCTTGATGTCCTGGTAGCTGGTCGGCGGGATGTAGTCGAGCACGCGGCGATCGAGGCAATACACCCCGGCCGGCTCGAGGGCGGCGTGGCCGTCGTCGGGGCCGCCGCTGCGCTGCCGCAGGACGACCGTCAGTGCGGCCCCGCTGCGGTGGTGATGTTCGAGCAGCTCGCCGGCCACGAACGGCGGGATCACGGCGCCTTCGGTAACGATGAACGTCTGGGCCGCAATATCCACGCAGGCGTCGTGGATGCAGCCGGCCGGCCCGCGCGGCACCTGGTCTTCGTAATAGTCGAGCTGCAGGCCCAGCGGCGCGCCGTCGCCCAGGTAGCGCCGGGCACAGCGCGAGGCGCCGTTGGCGCAGATCGTCACCGTGCCCAGGCCGGCCTGCTTGAACCAGCGCAGCCCGTAGATCACCAGCGGCGTGAGTGCCACCGGCAACAGGCAGCGCGGCAACAGGTCGTCGAGCACCTGCCCGTCCCAGGCATGGGCCCCGGCCAGGATGACGCCGCGCGTTTCGCGCGCCAGGTATTCGTTTTTCTCGCAGCGGTGTGCCATGGTCGGTTGTTCAGAACGCTGGAATCAATAATGCCGAATGGGGAATCATGAATGAAGAATGGCGAATGGCGAATGCCGAGTTACGAACGAACAATGACGAATTATGAATTGGGAACGCAGTCTCGTTGCCTCCGCACCTTCGTCGCACAGTCCCTTCACGTGGGTGACCGCCGCGCCGGCTGTGCCTCAATGCCTCTGTGCCTGCCCGCCCGACCGTCCCCCCTTTCAGGGGTGACTTGCAGGGGGGTCACAGCCTGCGAACACGAACCGCCAACGGACAGCCGCGCTGCTTTCACGCCGCAGCCCTCTATGACTTCATTTTGCATTCGTCGCCTCGACCCTCCCCCTGCCCCTCCCTGGAAGGGAGGGGGGTTTCGCGGCACGCGCGTCGCGGCCTGTTTGTCCTGCCCGTCGCGCCGGCAGCGCTGCCAACCGTCCCCCCTTCCAGGGGGGGCTTGCTGGGGGGCCGAAGCCGGCGAATGCAAGCCGCGTGCGGAGCAGGATGGTGGGCAGTGCCCTCCCTACCGGGGGTCGAAGCCGGCGAACACGAACCGCCAGAGAACCGCCGAACTGCAGGGTGGGCACCGCCCACCACGATCGCCGGACAATTCGCCATTGGCCATTTATCATCGTTAATTCGCAAGCCAGTCACGCCGCCAGCAGGGTCGCGGACACTCCCAGCTCGGCGAGCTGGGCGGCCACTTCCTGGCGATAGGCCAGGTTCATCAGCACCACCACGTCGGGGCGCAGTCGGGCCAGCTCTTGCGGCGAGACCACGCGCTGGCCGGTCAATGGCACGTAGCGGCCTGCCTTGCGCGGACTGATGTCTACCAGATGAGTCACGACGCTGCGGTCGGCGTGCAGCACGTTGACAAACGTGACGCCCTTCGAGCCGGCGCCCCACACCACCGCCCGCCGGCCGGCGGCGCGCAGCTCGTCGAGTCGGCTGCGCCACTGGCTCAGCTTGGCCCGATAGCGGGCCGCGAAGCTGCGCACCAGCTCGGACAGCCGCGTGCCGCAGTCGCCGGACTGACGCCGCGCCGTGGCGGCGACCAGCTCGACGCCGAGGAACTGGCCGTCGAAGGCCTCGTGCAGATCGATCACCTCCAGGCCGGCCTGCTCGCACAGGCACACCAGCGCCGTGGGCGTGAAGTAGTTGCAATGCTCATAAATGATGTCCCAGATGCCCATGTCGCGCAGCGTGTACAGCGCGTTGGGCACTTCGATGTAGGCTGCGGCGTCGTGCCGCGCCAGGTGCTCCCGGACCGTTTGCAGAAACGCCAGTGGGTCGGACAAGTGCTCGAGCACGTGGCGGCAGGTCAGCAGGTCGACCGGCCGGCCGGCGTCGTCGGGCGTGTAGATGCGTCGCTCGTAAGCAGCCTGCCCGCGCTGGGGCAGCACCGCACGCCCCGGATCGTGGCCGGGATCCAGCCCCAGGCCGGTGTTCTCGCCGCGCTCGCACAGCAGCGCCAGGAAATGGCCGTCGCCGCAGCCGATGTCGATGACGCGCTTGCCGGCCAGCCGGTAACGCCGCACCAGGTGGTCGGCCAGTTGCTCGGCGTACTGGCGGAAGCGCGGCGAGAAGTGCAGGGCGTTTTCGTAGGCCGGCTGATAATCGACCAGGGCGGGGTCGAAGGCCGCGTTGCGGATCAGGCCGCAGGCCGGCTCGAAGGTCAGGCAGATCTCGGCCGCCGGCGCCGCCAGGGCTGCAGCGCGCGTTTCGTGCAGCACGTTGCAGAAGACCGGCACGCGCGTCTGGGTCAGAATTGCCATTCGTGCTGCGAGGCTGGTCGGTGGATGAAGCGTATCAGTAGCCATTGGAGGTCCAGAAACAGAACGCCGGACTACGAACTGCGAATGCCGAATGCCGAACTGCGAAGTGCCGTTGTATACCTCACCACCTGTCCCCCCAGTCCCTCAATCCCTTATCCCTTAGTCATTCACACTCAACAACTCGACCCGTAGCCCCAGCTCGCCCAGCATGGCGCCGATCTCGTCGCAATAGATGGGGTTCATCACAATGACGGCGTCGGGGCGGTACTCGCGCAGGAACTCGGGCCCGACGATGCGCTGCCCGCTGACCGGCAGGTAGCAGCCGTGCTTGTGAGGGTTGATATCGACCACGTACTCGATCTCGTCGCGGACACCCAACGTCGTCAGAAACGCCACGGCCTTCGAACCGGAACCCCACAGTACCACCCGGCGGCCCTCGTCGGCGGCCTGTGACAGATAGCTGCGCCAGCGGGCCAGCCGCTCGCCGCAGCGCCGGGCGAAGTCGGCCAGCGCCTGGTGCGTAGCCTGCAGGTCGTCTTCCAGCTCCAGCCGCGCCGCGGTCGGCTGCGGCGCCGGGGTGGCGGTCAGCAGGATGTACTGGTCGTCGTAGGCCAGCTCCAGGGCGCTGACGTCAAAGCCGGCGGCGCGAAACAGCCGGGCCAGCGAGCCGGGCGTGAAATACGAACAGTGCTCGTAGTAGATGTCCCAGAAGGCTCCCTCGCGCAGGATGCGCAGCGTCTCGGGCAGCTCGAAGAAGACCACCGTCTCGGGCCGCCCGTCGAGCGAGGCCCGAAGCGCCCGCACGAATTCGCCTGTCGGCGCGATGTGTTCGAGCGTGTGCCGGCAGCAGACGAAGTCGGCCGTCAGGTGAGCATACTGCGGGCCGTAGAAGTCGCGGATGAACTCGATCCGCGCGGCGGCCTGGCTGCGCGTGCGTTCGGGGATGTAGCTGGGATCGATGCCGATGCCCCGGGCGGCGCCCAGCTCGCAGAGCAGCACCAGGAACTCGCCCTTGCCGCAGCCGATCTCCAGTACGGTCTTGCCGCGAAGGTGGTGCTGCTCGACCAGCCGCTGGGCCAGCGACCGCGCGAAGCGGCTGAACGTCGGCGAGAATCCCTGCGTTTCCTCGTACTGCTGCGAGTAGTTGTGCACGGTGGGGTCGAAGACGGTGTTGGTGATAAAGCCGCAACGTCGGCAGTAGCCCAGGCGCAGGTCGTGCGTCGGAAACTCCAGCGCCGCAGTCCGCTGGTCGACCAGCAGACAACTGTGAACCGGTATGCGCGCGAGCTGATAGAAGATCTCCAGCCCCTGGCCGCCGCAGTTGGGGCACTCGGCCTGGCTGTCGTGGCACTTCTCGAGCGCCACGCGCTCGGCGGTCAGAGAAGCCGGTGGGGTCTCAGGGGTCATGGTCGCGTTCTCTCGAGAGTGTCAGGTCCAGTGTCCGGCCGCCGGCACTTCCACCATCCCGCCTGGCGGCCCCCAACCGTCCCCGCTTCCAGGGGGGACTTACAGGGGGGTCGAAGCCGGCAGATGCCAGTGGCCATCGAATAGCCGGAACGACGGTTGCATTGCACTCATTTTGTACTTTGCACTTGTCATTTTGCATTCATCCCAGCCGCAGTGCCGAGCGAATACAACCCTGCGTCCCTGCGTCCCTCAGTCCCTTTTGCCTCAGTGCCTTCGTGCCTCAATGCCTCTTTCACTCACACGGTTGCTCGAAATCCACCAACAGGCGCGCCAGGTCGCTCAAATCAACGTCGCCGTCGGCGTCGAGGTCGCCTTCGAGCCGGGTGACGCCGGTCGAGCCGTAGCTGACCAGGATGAGAGCCACGTCGGCCAGATCGACCTGGCCGTCGAGGTTGAGATCGCCGGGGCAGTTGTCGTTGACGAACACCGCCGTCACGTTGCGGTCGGCCGCCATGACCAGGCTGGCAGGGTTGTCGGCGCCACTGACGTCTCCCTGCCAGGTGTAGAACGACCACCCGCCGGCCGGCTGGGCGGTCAGCGTCACCGTCTGTTGCTGCTCGTAACGCTGCCGCGCGGGCGTGGCGGCGACCTGCCCGCTGCCCTGCGTCTGCATCGTCAGCAGCCAGCCGTCCTCGGGGACCAGCGGGCTGGCGGTGTTGAAGAAATAATCCACCACCGCCTGGTGGCCCGGCGGCGTGGCGCCGTCGTCGGCCGAATCGGCCGCGTAGACGCCGACGGCGCCGACTGCCAGCGGCTCGTCGAAGCTCGCCGCCGTGTGCCAGGTTTGCCCGTCGAGCGAGTAGCCCAGGGTCCAGGTGTCGCCGCCGCGGCTGACGCGCAGGTACATGGGTACGCCGGACGGGATGCTCTGGTTATAGCGGATGGTGGGCACGCCGGCCGCGAAGCGTACCGCCAGCAGCCAGGTGGCGGTTCCGTCGCTGTAGAACTCGAGCCGCAGGTAGTCGTCCTGGTCCTGCTCGATGAGGATGCCCTGCTGCTGATAGCGCTCGCTGACGGCCGACTCGAAGGCCGCCTCGATCTCGAAGTCGACATCCCCGGCCGGCTGGATGACCCGCAGGCTGCGGTTGCCGTTGGCCCACATGCTGTGGTCGCTGCCGGGTGGCACGCTCAGCACCAGTTGCGTGCCGGTCAGTTGCCACGTGCCGTCGCCGACCGCATCGATCACCGTCCACACGTTGGGATCGAGGCTGGCGAGCCGGAAATCGTCCGACACGATGCCCGACAGATCGGGCGTATCGGTCTGGAAAGTCGCCTGATAGGTGGCGCCGTTGTCGTCGGAGTCGGTGCCCTCGATCTGCAGATAGTAGAGCGTGTCGGGCGACAGGCCGCTGATGGTGACGCTGTGTGTCGTGGCCAGGTTGGGGTCGGTCAGGCTGCCCAGCTCGTAGTTGCTCGTCGTGCCCCACGAGACGCGCGCGTCGGCCGCCGGCGTGGTTCGCCAACTCACGGTAGCCATGGTCGCGGTGGCGTCGATGCTGACGTCGCTGATCACCAGGGCGTCGGGATCCGGCAGGGCGGTGACGGTGACGTTTCCGAAGGTGGCGTCGACGTGGTGGGCGATCAGCAGCATCGAACCGCTGGTCAGGTCGCCGGGGCCGTCCAGCCCGGAGAAGTCCCAGTCGTCCGGTTCGGGCCGGGTCGCCTCCCAGACCTTGGCGCTGTACAGCGTTCCCTCACCCGGCTGGGTCTGGGCCCTGATCTTGAAGATGTACTCGATGTCGAAATCCAGGTGTCGCCCGGAGTTGTCGAGGATGTTCAGCCCGTCGTCGCCGAAGAGCTTGAGCCGGCCGCCGTTGTCGCCCCAGTCGTACCAGATGGTACCGCCCTGCGGCAGATATCCGATGTTGGGCTGCCAATTGCCCCACTGGGTGTGCCCCTGCCAGCGCAGCATTACGCCCAGCCCGGGGGCCACGCTGGGCCAGTTGAAACCGTTGGGGTCGATGGCGTGAATGGTGACCGGCACCACCGCCTCGTAGTTGTCCCAGGTGATGTCGCCGATGGCCAGGATGCGGTCGTATCCCGGTTCGGCCGGCCGCGGCCCGTCGGCGGTCAGCGTCCACTTGCCGTCGACCACCACGACCGCCTCGTCGAGCGCCCCCACGTGGCTCCAGTCGATGCTGTAGTTCTCGGGCCAGACCGTCGCGTTGTCGAACTGCACCGTGACGCTGGCCAGCGTCTCATGGCCCAGTGTGTCGGTCAGCGTGATGACGACAGTGTTGTCGCCGACGAGCAGGTCGGCGCTGTCGATCTCGACGTTGAAGTCTCCGGGACGTTGCAGTCGCCGGGTGTCGGGCCCGACGCCCAGCGAGCGTTGCGGGCCGCCGTTGAGGCTGTAGGTCAGCGAGGCGATGCCGTCGGGGTCGCTGGCGTTGCCGAGGATGTTGACCCAGCGTTGGGGGTTGCCCAGGTGGCCGAACCGTTGGGTGGTGCCGTACCAGATGTCGATGACGCCGTCGCTCTCGCCGGCCCACACGGGCGCGGCAGCCCAGCCGCTGACCGCGGCCGCCAACAGGACGGCCGCCAGCGGACCGCGGCGGCCCGCGCGTCTGCTCGTGATCGTGTGCATGGTTCTCGAAGTCGCGGTCATCTTCAGGACGTTCTCCAGGTAGCGAACGGCTCGAAGCCGACAAAAAAGCACTCCAGGAACTCGCCGTCGGCCACGTCGCCCAGCGTGGCCCAGGTGGGGTCGTTTATCAGCCGCGTCATCTGGCTGCGGTGCTGCTGAAGCGCCCGGCGCTTGGCAGCCAGGGCCGGGGCCACGTCGGCCACGCGCGTCCAGCGCGCCGCCGCCCGGCGCCACAGCCACGCGTCCTTGAGGTTGCGCGTCACCGCGCGCCATCCGCTGCCCCGCGACCGTGAAACCGGCCAGCGGTGCCAGAACCACACCGGGTATTCGAAGGCCGTCGCGGACAGCCCGCTCAAGCGGACAGCCTCGGCGGCAATCCCCCAGGCCGCCACGTGGTCGGCGGTGGTATCGCCGCTGAAGGGCAGGAAAACCTGCTGCGGCCGCCGCTCGGCGAGGATCCGCGCCACCC
This sequence comes from uncultured Planctomycetales bacterium, assembly GCA_964602755.1. GTDB lineage: Bacteria > Planctomycetota > Phycisphaerae > UBA1845 > Fen-1342 > JALSRY01. Next base: position 1,917 of record CAZRSM010000370.1, on the reverse strand, counting down.
GCTGAACCGCCTGGTCGTGATGCTGGTGCAGATGTCCGTCGGGCAGCCCCAGCAGCGTCAGGTTCTCGGCGGACACGCCCAGCACGCTGGCGGCGTCGCGCGCCTCCTGGCGGCGCATGTCGCGCAGCTTCGCGGCGGGCATCAGATGAGCGTGCGAGGCGCCCCCGTCGGTCAGGCAGACGATGCTCAGCGGCGCGCCCGCGGCGGTCTTGAGTGCTATCGTCGCTCCACAGCCGAGCGTTTCGTCGTCGGGGTGCGGGGCGATGACCACGGCCGCAGCGGCCAGCTCGTCATCGCTCCAGGGCCGCGCCGCCAGTTGCAGTCGCCTCAGCAGCCGGCCGCGCAAGTGCTCCCGCAGCGAGCCGGCCCGACCACCGCCGACGGTCCGCCGGCGGGCGCCGATCAGGTCGCAGTGTCCAACGCCTTCACCCCTCAATTCTTCAACCCCTCGTACACCGTGCACAGCGCGTCGCAGACGTGTTGCCAGGTATAACGGCGTTGCACGTGGCGCTGGCCGGTGCGGCCCATCTGCTCGCACAGCGCCGGATCGTCGAGCAGCCGTTCGATGGCCTGTGCCAGGGATTGCGGCCGGTCGGCCTGCACCAGCAGCCCGCTTTGCCCGTCGGCCACGATCTCGGTCATGCCGCCCACCCTGGTCGCCACCACCGGTCGGCCGGCGGCCATGGCCTCGATCAGGCTCATGCCGAAGGCCTCCGAGAGCGACGGGTTGATCAGTACGCGCGCCCGGCGATAGAGCTGCGGCAACTGCTCGTGCGGCCGCGGTCCGCTCAGCTCGACGCGTTGCGGGCCGCAGCTCTCGGCCATGGCGCGCAGCGCGGCGTGGTAGTCGGCGCGATAGCAGCGCTCCAGCCGCTCGGCCAGAACAGGCTCGCAGATCCGGGCGATGAACTCGGCCGGCGCCGCCGCCAGCGGACCGACGATCCGCAGGCGACAGTCGTCGCGCTTGCGGGCCAGCAGCGCGAAGGCTTCCAGCAGCGTGTGTACGCCCTTCTCCGGCGAGACGCGACCTACGAACAGCAGCTCGCTGTGTCCGTTGGTGCCGTCCGGCGACCCGTTGGCGAAGCGCTGGGCGTCGACGCCGTTGGGCACCACCGCACAGCGCTCGGCCAGCTCGGGAAAGACGGCGACGATGCGCTCGACCACGTAGCGGCTGCAACCGACGATCGCGCTGACCTGGGCCAGGCGCGGTCGCAACAGGGCCGGATCGATCTGCGAAAGCCACTCGCAGTGCATGTGCAGCACGATGCGGGCCTGGGGATTGGCGCGCCGCAGCGTGGGCACGAAGTTCGAGAAGTTGTGCACGTGGATCAGCTCGCAGCCCAGCGCCGCGCAGCGGCGGGCGACCTGCCAGGCATACGCCAGGTGATAGAGCCGCCGGGCGAAGTGCGGCCGCCGACTCGTCCGGCGGGTCGGCCACGCGCGGGCCAGCCGCAGCAGCGGCCGGTCGGGCCGCAGGTCGATACCGTGATAGGTCAGGCCCTCGGCACTCCGCACGCGCGGCCCTGAGGGAAGGGCCCGGCCGAAGACGTGTACCTCGTGCTCACTGGCCAGCCACCGGCCGACTTCCCACGTCCAGATCGGCAGCGAGCCTTCGCGACGCCGCGGGTCGGCGTCGTCCCAGGGGTGGTTCACGAAGGCGATGCGCATCGGGCCTTGGTCGGTCCTCTCACCGTAGGGTGGGCACTGCCCACCACCGTGCTTCAGTGCAAAAGGCAAAGTGAAAAGTGCTGCGCCGCAGCGCTGTCAGTACCCGGCGCACGTGCCGGCAGACTCCCTTCCATGCAGGGGCCCGGGGGAGGGTCGAGGCTGCGAATGCCGAATTGCTGCGCTGTGTTGACAGCGCGGCTGTCCGCTGGCGGTTCGCATTCGCCGGCTTCGACCCCCCTGTGGTCCCCC